>JAYVSF010000150.1:0-28444 GCA_043775605.1 Myxococcales bacterium | reverse complement strand
AGGTCAGCGCGGACGGAACTCCGCGAAATTTCCTCCGAACTCGTCCCAGGCACAAGCGGTTTCGCCGGTCGCCGTGACCGTCGCTGCGGGTCGGCGAGGTGCCATTCGCCGGATCGACCGCTGCCCGCGGAGTTCGAGGCCTCCCCGTCCCGCATGGCGCCCTTCGATGTCGGCAGCGCGTGGTAGCGTTCGGGCATGAGTCGTCGAGTTGCGGTCGCAGCCGCTGTATCGAGGCGGCCGGTGCTGGGACGCGTCATCGGTGGTCGGATCGTCACCCGTGCCAAGTTCCCCGAGGGTACTCGCTTGCTGCTGCAGGTCGATCGGCCCGAGCCGCCCGTGGAGCTGACCTTGGAGGATGAGCGGGCGATCGACGAGGCCCTCGCGTCGGTGCGCGCAGGCGACGGGGTGCCCCTCGACAAGTTCCGCGCGATCCTGTCCCGGCTCTGATCTGATGGCTCAGGGTAGGTCGTCGCCGAACAGGCTGGCGACCGCGACCTCGAGCTCCTCGAACGGCGCGGCGCGCACGACCTCGCCGCGCTCGGCGGAGATGACCGTGATGTAGCCGTCGGCGCTCCACCGCAGGACGGTGAGCGTGCCCGGGGCAGGGGCGAGGAGCCAGTAGTACGGGATCGCGTTGCGGTGGTACGCGCGGACCTTCTTGACCGTGTCGTTGGCGGCGTTGGTCGGCGACACGACCTCGCAGATCCAGTCGGGGCTGATCGTCACCGGTGTGCCGGTCGGGCGCTGCGGGCACCGTTCACGGCGCCAGCCGAGCACGTCGGGGCGCACGAGGTCGCCGGTGCCGAGCCGCCCCTCGACCTCGGAGGCGAACCACCAGCCCCCGGCCCCACCCGGGCCACGCGGTCGCTGGAACGGGCCATAGATCGTGCCGATCGCGAACTGGGCGGCACCGTGCTCGCCACTCGGTGCGGCCTTCTCGATCAGCTCGCCGCCGATCAGCTCGTGGAACCGCTCGGCCTCGGGGATCGCCCAGAAGTCGGCCTCGGTCGCCTGCCGTCGCGCGGTCCCGTCATCGCCACGATGAGTGTACGCGACGGGTGCCGGGCGTCACCAGCGGCGCGCGGCCTGCCGAAAATGCGACGGCCCGGGTGTCGCCACCCAGGCCGCTTCAACGAATAGCTGCGCAGCGAACCGAGCTCGCCGCCAGGATCACGGAGCCGGGGTCAGGATCCGCGAGGTGCCCGCGGTCACGACGGCCGCGTTGAACGAGTACTTGTGGCCGAAGGTGCCGCCGATGTTCTCGAGGCCGATCGTCGTCGAGATGCCGGTCGAGGTGTGGGTCGCGCCGGCGTTGTAGACGTAGTTGATCGTGCCGTTCATGTTCAGGATGACCTGGAACGCGGCGGTCGGGACCAGATTGTACTCTTTGCCGACCCACTGGATTGTGACCTTCGTGGCCTCCACCTTCTCGCACAGGGTGAGGGTGTCGTAGTCGTTCCAGAACGGCGCGACGAAGCCGTTGATCCCGTCGTTGACCGGGATGTCGAGGTTCGAGTAGCAGCCGAGCGAGCAGGTCGGGTTCGCGACCGTCGCGTCGCCGAACTTGACCCAGCCGTTGGCGCCGATGATGTAGTGGGTGACAGGGTCGCCGAAGAGCTTGAAGTTCCAGCCCACCGGCAGGGCCCGGCGCGGCAGCATCTCATCGTCGAGGCCGGTGCCGAGCGTCGTCGAGCCGGCGCCGACGCAGGCGTCCGACCAGGCGATCGCGCCCGCGGCGGTGGTGTACGGCCGCGGCATCGTCGAGTTGAGGGTCAGGTTGAGGTTGGTGTCGACGCCGACCGTGGTGTTCTGGACCTCGAAGGCGATCCAGTCGGTGGGCGCGGCGGTGAACGCGGCGCCCAGGGTCTCGGCGAGGCCGATGCCGCCGGCGTTGATCAGGCTGCCGACCAGGCCCTCGGTCGCGTTCACCTGGCGGACCGCGATGTTGCTGGTCAGGACGGTCGGGGTGACCAGCGCGGTGAGGCTGTTGCCGGGGGTGCCGAACACGATGAAGCGCTTCACGCCGGGGATCGTGCCGACCTGGCCGAGGACGTTGTCCATGCCGTTGCGGGTGATCGGCGTGCCCGCGGTGATGGTCTGGAAGTTGAAGTGGTCGCGGTTCTTGAAGTCGAGGGCGTAGGTCGGGTTGGCGCCCGGGGTGCCGACCGGCTCGACGCGGACCAGGTAGTCGTGGGTGTCGCGCGCCATGATCCGGCCGAGCGGGGCCGAGCCGTCGGCGTTGGTGGTGGTGGTGAACGCCGAGGTGTAGTTACCGCCGAGCCAGCCGCCGCCGGCCACGTCGTAGAACGACAGCTTGGCGGTGGCGGTGCCGACCGGGAAGTTGGTGCCGGTGATGCCGAACTGCAGCCAGATCGGGTTGGTGAGATCGACCGTGTGGAACTTGTTGTTGGTCGCCGGCAGGGCCTGGGCCGCGAGCGGGGTGCCGATCACGACCGGGGTGGTGGTGACGGCGCTGTAGCTCGAGGTGATCGTGTACATCTGGCCCGAGGTCCCGACCGGATCCTGGACCACGAAGTAGTAGCGGCCAGCCGCCAGGAACTTGACGTACTGGTTGACGAAGCCGCCCGTGCGGCCGGAGCCGCCGATCGCGTCGATGGTGGCGATCGCGTCGAAGTTGCCGGCCGGGGTGAAGATGTCCTGGCGCAGGATCACCATGTCGACCGGCAGCGCGACCGGCGGGGTCGCGGTGGTCGCGGCGACGACGTTGAAGTTGACGATGCCGGGGGCCGCGACGTCGAAGTACAGGTAGTTGAGGTCGGCGTAGGGTGCGGCCGGCGTCGCGCCGTTGCGCTTGGTCAGGGTGACCGTGCCGTTGGCCGGGAGCTGCTGAGCCGCGATGTCGAGCAGCGAATAGGTGTAGTCCTGCGGGGTCAGCGCGTAGTTGTAGCGCATGTCCGAAACCAGGGTGACGGTCTCACCCATGTTGAGCCCGCCGACGGTGAAGAAGCCGGTGGCCGAGCCGACCGACGCGTACAGCGTGTTGGTCGCGCCGCGGAGCACCACGAACGCCGGGTCCATCGCGGCCGAGTCCGTGGCCTGGGCGACGTCGAAGATCCGGCCGACGGCGCTGGGGTTGAAGCTGAAGAGCTTGACGTCGCCCTTGTCGCTGGCGGTGGTCACCGGCAGCGTGAGCGCGGCCGCGGCCGGGGTCGCGACCCGCTTGACGGTGGTGTAGTAGCAGGCGGTCTCGCTACCGGCGCCGGCGCCGCCGACGAGCAGCGAGCGGGCGTCGCTCATCAGGAGGACGTAGGAGCCGGCGGCCGGCAGGTAGACCTGGCGCTTGGCGGTGTCGCTGGTCAGGTTGATGCCGAAACGCTGCCAGTTGGCGAGCGAGGTGGCGAGCGCCGGATCGCCGTTGACCATGACGAAGCCAGCGACCAGGCCGTGGACGCCGTCGGCCGAGATCGCGACCGTCGCGGGCCCGGTGGTGTTGACCACCCAGGCGTCGAAGTCGGCGTCGAGGTTGCCGTCCATGTTGGCGTCGGTGCGCGGGTTCACGCAGCCGTGGATGACGGTGCTGCTGTCGACCGCGCCGAGGGTGACCATGCCGGCCGGGGTGGCGCCGTCGTCGTTGGGCTCGGCGGCCTCGTTGAGGTCCGGCACGATGTTGTCGTCTTCGAGGATGCAGGCGCCGTTGACCAGGACCGTGCCCGGCCCGCAGGCGTCGGCGTCGAGCTTGCACTGGCCGTCCTGGAAGGTGGTGCCCTGGGGGCAGACCACGCTGCCGTTCGGCACGCACAGGCCGGTCCCCGGATCTTCGAGGGTGCCCGGGCCGCAGGTGGCGTCGGGTAGGCACATGCCGCCCTCGACGTGGGTGCCGTCGCCGCACGCGACGCTGTTGTCACCGCAACTCGCCAGGCCGAACAGGCCCAGGGCTGCGACTCCCAGAACCGGAATCAATGATTGGAGGCGCTTCATGCACGCGGGCTTAGCTCGGGCCGTGGTGACGCGTCAACCAGGAATCTCGGAGTAATCCGAAGCACAATCGACCTCGGCGGTCGACCGGCGTCGGGGGCGACGGTGTGGTACAAGACCGCCGGCCGCGACCATGCGACTGCGTAGCTACGTCCTGACCGCCATCGGCGCCCTCGTTGTCGTCGGCGGGATCTACCTCTGGCTCGACGTCCGGGAGGCCGCGGATCCGGCCAGCCCGTCGTCGGCGGCGGTCGCGGACGCCCAGGCGCGCCACGCCCAGGGCGGGGCGGCGATGCGGGCCGAGAACGAGCGGTTCGGGCGGCGGCCGGACCGGGGCGTTGGCGGCGATCCAGCGCTGGCCTTCCCGCCGACCCGTGGGCTGCCCCGGCCGCGCGCTGATCTCGGCGCGACCGACACGCCCACGCCGATCGATCTGCCCGATCGCCTGCGCGTTGGCGGAGCGGTCCAGCCGACGATCGATCCCGACAACCCCGAGTGGGTGTCGGCGATGACCGAGTCGAACAAGGCCTACGACCGCGGTGACTACGACGGCGCGCGATCCCTGGCGATGAAGCTCCTGGGCAAGGATCCGGGCAACATCCGGATGCTGCGGGTCGTGGTGTCGTCGTCGTGCATCATGGGTGACGCCGACGTCGCCACCCAGTACTACTCGAGGCTGCCGGCTGGCGACCAAGCCCAGATGGCAGACCGCTGCTCGCGCTACCAGGTGTCGTTCCCGCCGCCGCCACCCAGCCCGTCGCTGCCAACCGCGAAGTGAGCCCCATGTCCACCCTCGTCGAACGAATCGCGATCCCGCCGCAGCGGGCCAAGGTCATCGAGGACTGCGGCCACCTCATCGACGACACGGTCAAGCACAAGTCAGGGCTGTCGGGCATGGCGGTCAAGGGCGCGTACGCCACGATCAAGACCATCAAGCGCGGGTTCGTGCCCGGCGTGGTCGACGCGCTGCTCGACGACTGGCTGGGCAAGGTGCAGCCGTACTACGACCGGTGGTCGGCGGGCGGCGGCGGCACGTTCGCGGAGTTCCTGATCGCGCGGTCCGACGACGTCGCCGAGGATCTGCTGTCGGAGACCGACCAGCGGGCCCAGACCACGACCCACACCACCGCCAAGAAGGCCTACGTGCGGATGCGGGGCACGGCCAAGAAGAACGTGGTCGAGGCGATCCCCGAGCTGGCCCGGATGATCGAGAAGCACCTCGCGACGGCGGCGGCGACCACGACGGCGGCGGCGGCGGCGACCACCGCGCCGGCGCCCGCGAAGTCCTGAGCCGAATCCTGCACACGTCCTGACCGCCGCCGCTTGTCGGCGCGATCGCGGCCATCGAAGATGGTCGGATGCGCCTCGGCCTGCTTGCCGTCGTCCTCGCCGTCCCCGCGGTCGCTCACGCCGACTGGCCCGAGGCCAACCCGGCGCGGCCCAGCTTCTCGGACAACGCCAGCACCACCGCGGTCGGCGCGTTCGAGGTCGAGGCCGGGCTGGCGTCCGACGATCGCGGCGACACCGCCGCGGCCCAGTACACCTTCAAGTACGGGGTGAGCGACCGCTTCGATGTCCGGCTCAACCTCGAGCACAAGGCCTGGGGCGACGCGCCCGGCGACACCCGTGGCGGGCTCTTGCTCAAGTACACGCTGCGGGTGCCCGACGAGCGCAAGCTGGGCGTCGCGATCGAGCCGTACGTCAACCTGCCGTCGTCGGCGAGCGGCGGCGCCGGCTTCGGCGGCGGTGGGCTCCTCGCGGCGACCTACGTGGCCGGGCCGATCCAGGTCGACTCGAGCCTGGTGGTCGACGTCGACACCGCGGACCAGCAGGACACCGCGGTCACGGTCACGCCGATCATCACCGTCGGTAGGTCGATCGCGGGCGAGCTCGGCGGCTACGTTGAGGGTGCGGTCGAGGTCGCGGCAGCCGGCGGCGGCAAGACCAACCCGGTGGCCGGCGTCGGCCTCAGCTACGCCGCCACCAAGTTCCTGGTCTTCGACGCCGCCATCTATGTCGGCGACGAGCCGCGCATCCAGGCCTTCACCGGCCTGACCTTCTCGATCTTCGTCCCTTAGGGGCCCTTAGTCGGACTGGCTGTCGAGGAGGGCGACCATGAGGTAGCCCTCGGCGGTGCGGCGGGGGCCGGGGGCGCCCGACATGAGGCGGAAGTCGGCTGCGAGCTGGCGACGGTTGTAGGACCGGTAGAGGGCCATGGGATCGATCTCGCGCGAGTGCTCGAGGGTGTCGATCGAGCGGCCGAGGACGCGGCTGGCCCAGGCCGGGGTGACGGCGTTGGCGCCCTGCTCGCGCATCGTGCGGCGCAGGGTGCCGAGCTCCTCCCAGGTCATGTTGAACAGGAACTCCTCGAACGCGCCCGACTCGTCGCTCGACAGGTCGTCGCGCGAGAAGAACTCGAGGACGTGGGGGTTGCAGTCCTCGCACACCAGCCGGAACAGCTCGGTGGCGCCGACCAGGCAGCCGAAGTCGCTGGTGATGCGGTTGCGGGCGTGCCACGCCGACTCGAGCATCGGCGCGAAGTCGTCGATCTCGAGGGTGGCGTCGTCCCAGATCGTGATCAGCTGATCGGCGGCGCGGCGCTTGGTGCTGGTGGCGACGTCGGGCTTGCGCAGCAGCGCGAGGAACAGCTCCTCGCACAGCAGCGTGTACACCGACTGCGCGTGCTCCTCGTTGAGGTCGTGGATGAGCCGGCTCATCTCGACCTCGCCGTCGTGGATCGCGGTGGTCGCCTTCACGAACCCACGCAGGAACATGATCTTGGTGAGCAGGCAGGTCCGCGACAGCGTCGCCTTGAGCGGCAGCGTGAGATCGCCCGACAGGCCGTCGAGCGAGATCAGGTGCGAGATCAGGGTCTCCTGGTTGCGGGCCTCGCCGCCGAGCGCGGTCGGCGACCGCAGCGGCCGGGTGCTGTCGAGCAGCGCGTTGGTCTCGCGCAGCTGGCCGATCAGGTCGCGCAGGATCTGGGCGTCGACCGGGGCCCGGGCGGCCACCACGCGCAGCGCACGATCCACCACCTCGATCTCGTGATGGTCGAGCACGTGCACCGCGACGGCTTCGGCCGACAGCGACATCGGCAACAAGCTACCACCGCTGGGGGGTGACGGCGGAACTTCGGTGGACAGCATCGGGAGCGCCATGACGGGTGCGGTCTGCGGGCCGATCACGGCCTGACCGATCGGGCGGGATCGGCGGCGGCGGTCGCCAGCCGCTGGGCGCGGCGCTGGCGCCAGAACCGAACGGCGAGAGCGACAATGATCACGACGACCAGGACCGCGACCATCAGATCGTAGCGCTTGGCGGTCTTCGAGAACGACTCCCAGTTGGCGCCGATCTCGTAGCCGACCACCATCAGGCCGCCGCCCCAGATCGACGCACCGAGCAGGGTCTGGCCGACGAACAACGGCAGCCGCATGCGCGCGATCCCGGCCGGGACCGAGATCAGGTGGCGGACCACCGGCAGGAAGCGGGCGATGAGGATGGTCCAGGCGCCGTGCTTGGCGAAGAACTCCTCGGTCCGGCGCAGGTCGTCGGGCCGCACCATCACGTACTTGCCGTAGCGTAGGAGCAGCGGCTTGCCGCCGGCGGCGCCGAGCAGGTACGACAGCAGCGAGCCGGTGATCGCGGCCGCGCCGTTGATCGCGAGGATCGCCGGCAACGAGAAGCGACCGGTGCTGGCCAGGTAGCCGGCGAACGGCATCACCAGCATCGACGGCACCGGCACCATCGTGCTCTCCAGCACGATCAGCACGAACAGGCCGGTGTAGCCCATGCTGTCGATCACATGTCGGACGTACTCGGCCACCGATTCGAGCATCGGGGCGGGGTTGTGCCTCCGACCGCGGAGAAACGCAACCGCTAGCGGCCGGTCGTGTATCGTCGGTGGGATGCTGACCTCGCGCTGGTTCGCCCCGGTCGCCGCGCTCGCGCTCGCGCTGGCCGGCTGTTCGCTGTTCGGATCGGACGACGGCGGCCTACCCCCCAACGCCGACGGCGGCCTCGGCCAGGGCTGCGATCGCACCAGCGACTGCGGCGGGGCGCTGGTGTGCGCGGCCGGGACCTGCGCGGTCGAGGGCTCGGTCGGCAACGGCGGCCGCTGCTCGGCCAACCGCGACTGCGTGACCGGGCTGTACTGCACGCCGGCCGGGGCCTGCGCGGCCGCCGGCGGTGGCGACGAGGGCACCGCCTGCTCGTCGGGCGGCGACTGCCTGCGCGGCTTCACCTGCGTGCTCGACGGCCTGGCCGGCACCTGCGCGGGCGCCGGCCAGGCCGATCTCGGCGCCGCCTGCACCGCGATCACCGACTGCCTGGCCGGGCTGGTCTGCACCGCCGGCGGCCGCTGCGACCGCGCCGCCGACGTCTACCCGCCGTTCGCCGGCGTGACCTGCGCCCCCGACTCCAGCCCGTTCCGCGGCCTGTTCGAGGTCCCGCGCGCGGGCCGGGTGCTGGCCGACTTCTACCGGCTGCCGTTCCCCAACGACCTGCGGGTCAAGGCCGACCACACCCTCGATCTGCTCGACTTCCCCCGGCCGGGCCCGTCGCTGATCGGCGTCGACGTCGTCGGCCTGACCGCCGACGCCCTGGCCGACGACTTCGCCGGCTTCTCCAGCGTCGCCCCGGTCACGTTCCGGTTCTCGTCGGCGATCGACTTCGCCAGCATCCAGAACGGCGCCGCGCTGTTCGTCGTCGACATCACCGACCCCGCGGCCCCCGACTTCGGCGCCAACCGCAGCCGCTCGTTCGACTACACCAGCGGTCGCGGCAAGTACGTGTGCCAGAACGCGGTGACCCTGTCGAACAAGATGAGCGATCCGCTCGAGCCCGGGCACACCTACGCGGCCTGGATCAGCTCGGCGGTCAAGTCGACGACCGGCGGCGCGCCGGTGCTCGACGCCGATCTCGCGGCCCTGCTCGGCGACGCCCAGCCCGGCGACGCGGCGCTGGCCGCGGGCTGGACCCGCTACGCCAACTTCCGCACCTACCTGCAGCGGACCAGCCACACCGCCGCCGACGTCGCCACGGTCGCGGTCTACACCGTCGGTGACGCCGCGCTGGTGACCCGCCAGCTCGCGACCCAGGTCGCGGCCGGGGCGGTGCCGGCCTTGTCGAACCTGACCCTGTGCGACGGCACCAACGTCTCGCCCTGCGCCGGCGACGGTGGCCGGGCCTGCGGCGACTCGAGCGGCGGGTTCTGGGAGATCCACGGCAAGGTCGCCGTCCCGCGCTACCAGCAAGGCACCGAGCCGTACGCGACGCCGACCGACGGCGGTGCGATCCTCTACAACGACTTCAACCGCTCGCCGATCCAGCAGGGCACCGAGCAGGTCTGCTTCGCGCTGACCGTGCCGAAGGGCGTCGCGCCGGTCAGCGGCTGGCCGCTGGTGGTCCACGCCCACGGCACCGGCGGCAGCTTCAAGGACGCGATCAGCAGCGGCATCGCCACCGAGCTGGCGGGCGCGAGCCGACCGATGGCGACCCTCACTCTCGAGGGCGTGGCCCACGGCGCGCGGCGCGGGACGTCGACGCGCACCCCCGACAGCCTGATGTTCAACGTGCTCAACCCGCGGGCCGCGCGCGACAACCACCGCCAGGGCGCGGTCGACGTCATGCAGGCGCTCCGCGTCGCCCAGGTGGCGCCGTTCACGGTCGGCGCGGCCGGCGCGATCCACCTCGACCCGACCCGGACCTACTTCTTCGGCCACTCGCAGGGCGCCAACGTCGGGCTGCCGGCGGTCGCGACCAGCAACGACGCCAAGGGCGTGATCGTGTCGGGCGCCGGCTCGGTGCTGATCGAGGGCCTGATGCGCAAGCGCAGCCCGGTGTCGAGCCAGGCGACGATCCAGCTCCTGCTCGGCGAGCCGGTCGGCGGCGGTCACCCGGTGATGGTGCTGTGGCAGACCTTCTACGACGCGGTCGACCCGATCAACTTCGCGCCGCTGCTGGTCAAGCGCCCGCCGGTCGGGGTCGCGTCCAAGCACGTCATGCAGCTCTACGGCAAGGGCGACACCTACTCGCCGGAGTCGACGATGACCAACACCGCGATCGCCGCGGGCCTCATCGCGGCCGAGCCGGTGGTGGTCGCCAACGGCCTCGGCGTCGATCCCCGGCCGATCACGCCGGGCCGGGCCGGCGGCGACGGTTCGCTCCGGCTAGCCGCGCAGTTCCAGTACGACGGCGGCGCCGCGTTCGACGGCCACTTCGTCGGCACCCGGGTGCCGGCCGCGATCGCCGACTGGAAGGCGTTCCTGACCTCGCTCGCCGCCGGCGCCCCGAACGTACCGTGAGCGAGCCGCTGCTATCGCCGACCTGGCGCAAGGCGAAGTCGTTCGCGACCTGGCGCGCGCGGGTGTTCGCCGGCTCGTGGCTGTCGTACTTCTCGTACTACTTCACGCGCAAGAACTTCTCGGTCGCCAAGAAGCCGATGGCCCGCGAGCTCGGGCTGACCAAGGGCGACCTCAAGTGGATCGATCTCGCCAGCCTGATCGCCTACGCGGTCGGCCAGTTCGTCCACGGCCTGCTCGGCGACAAGCTCGGGCCGCGCCGGTTGGTCGCGCTCGGCATGCTGGCCACCGCCGCGCTGTCGGTGCTGTTCGGGGTGTCGAGCATGTTCGGCGTGTTCGTGCTGGTGTGGGGGTGTAACGGCTTCGTCCAGGCCTCGGGCTGGCCCGGCAACGGCAAGCTGATGGCGTCGTGGTGGAGCGCGCGCGATCGCGGGCCGGTGATGGGCCTGTGGTCGACCTGCTACCAGGCCGGCGGGCTGGCCGCGACCTTCACCGCGACCTGGCTCCTGGTCTGGGGCTGGCGGGCGGCGTTCGTCGGACCAACGCTGTGGGTCGCGGTGGTCGCTGGCGCGTTCTGGCTGCTGGTCCGCGATCGGCCGGCCGACGTCGGCCACCCCGATCCCGAGGTCGCGGCCGGGATCTCCGACGACGAGCGGGCGCGACTGCGGCGCGAGGCCTGGCCGCAGGTGATGCGGAACCCGCGGACCTGGTCGCTCGGGCTCTCGTACTTCTGCCTCAAGATGATCCGCTACTCGTTCCTGTACTGGCTGCCGTACTACCTGGCCGAGGCCTACAAGTACGGCGATCAGAAGTCGGGCTACGTGTCGATGGGCTTCGAGGCCGGCGGCATCCCGCTGGTGATCCTGGCGGCGTGGCTGGCCGATCGGGTGTTCGGCCGGCGGCGGATCGCGGTGGCCGCGGTGGCGTGCGTGCTCCTGGCCGGTGCGCTCGCGCTGTACAAGGTGATCGGCGGCGCCGGGCTGGGCTGGAACGTCCTCGGGCTGGCGCTGATCGGCGGCACCCTGTTCGCGGCCGACACGCTGGTGTCGGGCTCGGCGGCCCAGGATCTCGGCGGCCCGCACGCGGCCGGCCTGGCCTGCGGCGTGATCAACGGCATCGGCTCGCTCGGCGGCATCGCCCAGGGCTTCGTCACCGTCGCGGTCAGCGATCGCTACGGCTGGAACGCGCTGTTCACGGTGTTCATCGGCTTCGCGCTAGCCGGCGCGCTGGCGCTGGCGCCGTTCGTCAAGGTCCGGCCGGCGGCGGCCTGATGCGCGCGCCGGCGATCGTGCTGGTGGTGTTCGCGGCGGCGTGCGGTGGGCACGCGACCGCGCCGAGTACGCCGATCGCACCGAGCGCGCCGACCTCGACGGCCGCGGCGATCGCCGCGCTCGAGGCCCTCATCGCCGCCCACCCCGACGATCAGCAGTACGTCCCCGACGCGCTCCTGCGTCTAGGCGGGCTGCAACTCGACGCCGCCGACGCCGCGCTCGAGCGGATGGCCGACACGCCCGACGACGTCACGGCCGAGGCCGCGATGACCACGGCGACCGCGGCGGCGATCACCGTGCTGGCCCGCCTGATCGACAGCTACCCGGCATATCCCCGGCGCGACGCCGCGCTGTACCTGCTCGGCCACGCGCGCCAGCAGGCAGGCGACGAGCCCGGCGCGCTCGCGGCCTACGGCGCGGTGGCCGCCCTGCCGGCCTCGACCCTGGCCGACGAGGCCCGGTTCCGGGTCGGCGAGCTGCACTTCGACGCCGGGGCCCTCGACCTGGCCATCGCTGACTACGCCGCGCTGGTCAGCCGGCCCGGCCGGTTCACCGCGCTCGCGCGCTACAAGCTCGGCTGGGCCCAGTACCGGCGGGGCGCCTACGCCGACGCGATCGCCGGGTTCGAGGGTGTGCTCGATCCGGGGCTGGTCGATCCGATGATCACGGAGCTGCGGCCCGAGGCCGCCGAGTACGTCGCGCTGTGCCTGACCGAGCCCGACTGGGACGGCGATGGCCACGACGATCCGGCCCCGCGCGGTGCCTCGACCGCGACCCTCGCCCGCATCGCCGCCCACCTCGGCGACGGCGCCAGCCCGGTGCGGCGTGACGTCGCCGAGCGCGCGGCCGGTGCGCTCGCGGACGAGGCACGCGACCCTGAGGCGGCCGCGGTCTACCGCCTGCTCCTGGCCACGCCCGTCGACGCTGCGACCCGCGCCCGGCTCGAGGCCTCGCTCGCCCGGGTCGTCGCCCTCGGCCACTGACCGAGCGCGGCGCGTGCGGCGCGTGCGGCGCGACGACGCACCGTCTTCCGGCCCGCGCGCGGCTGGTTAGTTTGAACCCCGAGGCTCCTCATGCGCTCGATTGCTGCGGCGACCGCGTTGGTCTTCGGCCTGGCGGCGGCTCACCCCGCCCTCGCCCGCGCCGGCAAGTGCTACGTCGACTCCGACTGTCCGACCGGGATGGTGTGCAACTCCGGCGGCGGCTGCGAGGTGCCGAGCGGTGGCGGCGGCGGCACCAGCTCCGGCCACCGCTCGCCGGCGGTGCTGGCCCTGTACGTCGTCATCCTCGGCGTCGTGATCGTCGCGATCCTCGTCCCGGCGATGCGCGCGACCGATCAGGCCGGCGGCGCCCACGCCCGCTTCGACGACCTCGACCTGCGGCACGTGGCGCGCGATCCGGCGCCGCAGACCTGCAACCTGACGCTGCACTTCTGACCCGCGTGTCGCCTCGCCCCGCAGTCGACGGCCGCGAGGCCGGGCACGGCGCCGGCGAGGGCGATTCGACAGGCGAACGAGGTGCATCACGTGCGCCCCGGCAGCGGGGTACCGGCTACGGCGCGTTCGTCGGCAGCTGGGCGCGCACCGCCGGCGCGATGCCGCGCACGTAGACGCCCTCCTCGACGGCGACGCCCCCGCGGGGGCCCCGGCCGCCGAGCCAGGCCAGGATGAGGCCGAGCGGGGTGAGCAGGAAGATGCCGCTGGTGAAGAGGTAGAGCGGCCAGTCCGAGTCGCGGCCGGGCACGAAGGCGAGCGCCATCGCGGCGGCGGCGGCGCCGACCATCGACCAGCCGAGGCCGCGCAACCAGCGGCGTCGGCCGGCGTGGCGGTCGCAGATGCTGACGTCGATCACAGTGCGCGTCGACAGGAGCGCGCGCTCGGCGATCTCGCCGACGAGGCCGGCCGCGCGGAACCCCCGCCCGGACGAGGCGGTGACGTCCAGGCGGAGTTCGCGCGTGCTCGGCGCGCCGCACCAGGCGCAGAGGCCGCGCAGATCGCCGTAGCAGCGCACGCCGACCAGCTTGCCGGCGGCCCAGACCAGACTCGGCCCCGGAGGCGTGCCCCGTTCCCTCATGCCGCCAGGATAAGGCGGACAAGGGCCGAACGGAGGATAAGGCGGATGAAGGCCGAACGGGCGGCGTGGGGGCGGCCGCGCGCGGGGAGGACGGGCGATGAGCCCGCACGCCGGTCGATCGTCCCGCCGCGACGCCGCGCCTGCGATACGCTGCCGCGGTGACGTCCGAGCTCGAGGAGGAGATCCGCGAACCGCCCGGACTGCTGTCGCGGCCGCGTTCGAAGACGAGTCCGAGATCGTCGACATGCTGTGCGACGTGTACGGCGAGGCCGCGCCCTCTGAGGAGCGGAATCGTCGCCCGCCCCAACTTCACCTGCTGCCAGACCTCCATGGAGCGGCCGAAGGTGCAGGTCGGCAGACCGGGGCGATTGCTGCAGGTCGGCGCGCCCATGTCGGAATCGCCGAGGAGCGCGGCGTACATCCAGCCGCGGAGCTGGCGCAGCTCGCGATCGAGCGCGTGGCCGCACAGCAAGGCCTCGCGGGCCGGGAGGCGGGCGTCGCCGGCGCCGTGATCGATGATCACGACCCCAGCGTCGCGATCGATCACGGCGGCGAGCTTGGCCTCGCTGCGGGCGAGATCGCGGAGGAGGGCGCGAGTGACGACCGTCGGCGGCGCCGGCGGGGTCGCGGGGTCGGGGGCGACGGGGGCGGCGAGCGTCGCGATGGTCACGAGGACGGCGAGGCGCATGACGTCAGGGCAACGTCCGGGCGGGCGGAGTGATTCCGTCGGCGGGCCGACCACGTCGACGGCGACGACCACATCTGCGGATATGTCGACGAGATCGACTGCCTACTTGCCGCAGGGGAGGTGGTGGAGCATCTGCGGGGTCGCGCCCTGCGGATCCTCGCTCGCCGACCACAGCCCGGTGCCGGCGCCGTCGTAGGCGATGGCCTCGCCCTGGCCCTCGGTCAGCGGGCCGAGCAGCACGGTGGTCGGTGGCGTGGCGCCGAGCGCACCGACGTCGGTGAAGCGGTACTCGAAGACGCCGGTGTAGACCCGCAGCGCCAGCCGGGTGCCGCTCGGGTGGAGATCGGCGCCGGTGATCGCCCGGCCCCAGCGGATGCTGACGCCTGGCGAGTCGAGGGTGGTCATCAGCGCGAGGTCGCCGGTGAACGGCGCCGCGAGCCGGAACACCCGGGCCCGCGGGCCGTCGATCTTCTCGAACAGGAGCAGCGTGCGGCCGTCGGCGGCGACCGCGAGCGCCTCGACGTCGATCGGCTCGCCGGCCGGGAAGTGGATCGCGACCCGGCTGATCGGTGCCAGCGCGGGCGCGGCGAACGGGGTGTCGAGCGCGACCGTCGGCTCGCGGACGATCGTGACGTTGGCGTCGGTGCGGGCGTGGCCGTTGTCGCCGGTGTCGGACAGGAACAGGCAGAAGCCGTCGCCGTCCGGACAGTGGGCCGCGGCGAGATCCTCGACGTCGAGGAACGTCGCGCCCGTGATCGTGACCCGGCCGAGCACGCTGCCGTCGGCGCGGACCGCGAACAGGAGCGGCTGCTGGCCGCCGTCGACGATCATCCACAACAGGCCGGGCGTGGTCGGCGACGCGGCGATGCCCGAGACCTCGACCAGGCCGGCGCCGAGCGTGCCGGCGTCGTCGAGCACGCCGTAGCTGCCCGCGCAGGCCGGCCGGTCGTCGAACGTCGGTTGCTTGACCGCCGGCTGGCCGCAGCCGAGCAGCAGCGCGGCCGCCAGCAGCAGGCGGCGATCAGGCAGGTAGGTGTGGGCAGACGTGGTCATGGCGACGGTCGCTCTCCGGCCGCGGCGCGGGCCTCGCGGGCGATCACCATCGCCTCCTTGGCCAGCCGCAGGCAGGCGGCGACCGAGCTGCCCGACCCACACCGCCAGCACCAGCCAGCTCCAGAACGGGACCAGCACCAGCGCGCCGGCGACGATCATGACGATCAGCAGGCCGCGCGGCAGCTCCGGCGGTCGCGCCGGCAACGGCGGCCCGGGCGCTGGTTCGTCGGCTGCCATCGCGGGACTCTACCCGAGCCGATGACCCGGCGCGGCCAGGTGTCGCTGGCTCATGCGCTCGCCACCGCGGCCGTGGTGGCCACTCGAGTTGCCAGGTGGTGGCGGCTGTTCCCGAGGGGTTGTGCGCGCGTGTGGGCGGAACGGAGATTGCTTTCACGCCACGCGCCATGATGCTCCGACACCTTTGCTTCGTGTTTGCGGTCGGCTCGCTCGCCGCCGCGTGTACCGACAAGCTCGAGCCCGCCAAGGGCGAGATCGATCCCGAGCTGCCGCCCGGTAGCCCGCTGCCCGGCCCGACCGAGGGCAAGTCCGACGGGGTCGGCACGGTGCTCACGTTCGCGGTCGAGTCGCCCCACCCGTACGGCAACAACCTCGATCGGGTGTTCCCGATCGACCTCGCGGCCCGGGTGCCGGCCTGTGCGGTCGGCGCGCGCGTCCACTTCACCAGCATCCGCACCGAGGCTGGCTACGACTACCTCCGGCTGATCGACTCGAGCGGCGAGTTCCAGGCGTTCGACGGCGATCACTCCGACGTCTGGTCGGCGTGGGGCGCGATCGGCGGCGACAAGCGGCTGCAGCTCCGGCTCGAGACCGACGAGTCGGTGGCGAAGGACGGCTTCCGGGTCGACGCCGTCGAGTACCAGACCGCGGTGCTGCGCTGCCCGGCGCCGCCGATCACGATCTGCCCCAACGGTCAGGTCGACATCACGCCGGTGCCGACGGTGTGCGAGTGCCGCGGCCCGACCCGGTGCGCGCCCGACGCCAGCGTGACCCTCGAGCACGCGATCGGCGGTGGCTTCGCCGGCACCGTCACCGGCGCACGCGCGGTCGGCACCACGGCCAGCCGCGTGGTCTACAAGCCGGGCCAGCCCGACCAGGTCACGGCGATCGGCACGATCGATCACCAGCGGCTGGGCGAGGTCGTCCACTTCGTGATCGAGGGCGACTACCTCGCCCGCACCGGCGCGTCCGTGGCCTCGAACTGGAACGAGACCGTCAGCGCCGCGATCACGCCGCGCTCGTACACCTCGACCCGGGCCCAGGGCACCCACTGGGCGGCCGACGCGGCCCTGATCGCGCAGCTCGACGGCTTGTTCCGCTGCGACGCCGGCGGCGCGCTGACGTGCAACGCCAGCAACCCGTGCCAGGCCGGTCAGTGCGTGGCTCGCACCGGCTGCACGTGCTCGGCCAACTACGTGCCGGTGTGCGGCGCCAACGGCGCGACCTTCTCGAACGCGTGTACCGCGGGCTGCGCGCAGGTGACGGTCCGCCACACCGGCGAGTGCGGCATCGCCGGTGACCCGTGCGGCGGGCCGCTGGCCCGGTCGTGCACGGCCGACAACCGCTGCCGCTACGGCGCCAGCCAGTTCGGGCCGCCGTTCCCCGACGCCCAGGGCGCGTGCGTGGCGAAGACCTACTGCGATGCGCCCGCCGACTGCGCCGCGCTCGTGCATCCGGCGGTGCCGGGCACCTGGGCGTGCGGTCAGAACGCGTGCGGCTGGCGCGCGGGCGTCGCCTGGCAGGCGTTCGGCGGGTTCGCGACCGCGCACCCGTACGGCAACCGCGCGTCGGTGTGGCAGGAGGTCACCGCGCCGGCCGGGGCGACCAAGGTCCGGCTGGTGGTCAACGGCGCCTTCGACCTCGAGCAGAGCTACGACTACCTCGAGGTCTACTCGTGGGTCGGCGGCGCGTGGAAGCTGGGCAAGCGCTACACCGGCAGCGTCGGCCCGGCCGTCACCGACGAGCTCGCCGGCCGCTACCACTACGTGCGGCTGGTCAGCGACTCGTCGATCGTGGGTCGTGGCTTCGACCTGTCGTTCGAGTGGGCGAACTGAGCCGCCTTTACTCGGCGCGATCCCAGCGGATCGTGCGGTGGATGTCCTCGCTGGTCACGGCGGTGCCGTCGAACTGCTGGCCCGTCGGCGCGAGGCGCATGTCGTAGTCGATGATCACCTCCCCGTTCACGAGCTGGACCCGTAAACGGTCGCCGTCGATCTTGACCGCGCCGAACTCGTAGCTCTCCTTCTCGGGGCAGGACGCCGACAGCGAGCCACCCGCAAGCGCGAAGATGTAGACGTCCTGGAAGTCGACGTCGGTCTCCTCGCCGACGCCCCAGGTCTCGCGCCAGGTGCCGACGAAGCGCTGGAGCGGGGCGCTGGCAACGGGCGCGCGCTGCTCGGTCGGTCGGCCCTGCAGCGGCGGCGCGGGCTTCGGGGTCGTGGCGCAGGCGCCGAGTGCGACGACGGCGAGGACGACGACGAGGCCGCGGCGGCGGATCGAGGGACGGGGGGGCGGGCGCATCGCCAGAGCATGAAGCACGCGCGGCGCGCGATCCACGGCCGCGCGCGCTACTCGGCGATCGCTGGCGGCGCTGGCGGCATGACCCGGGCGCGGGCGCCGACCGCGGCGAGCGGCGTCGAGCGGAGTGAGGTCAGCAGGTCGTAGATCAAGGCCGGGTCGGGGGCGGGCCTGGCCGGGGCGCCGCGCAGGCCGGCGGCGACCGGGATGACCTCGGCGTCGACCAGGCCGTGCTTGTCGACGGTGACCTCGAGGATCAGGCCGTCGTCCTCGTCGGTGCAGGCGCACGCGAACAGCAGGTTGCCGAGGCCCCACGCGGTCACGCCGGTGGCGGTGCGCTCGACCCGGGCCAGGGCGTGGCTGCCGTGGACGACGATCACCGCGGCGCCGGCGGCGCGAGCCAGCGCGACCGCCGTCACCGCCTCGACCGGCGGCAGGTACGACGGCGGCGAGGTGACGTGGAAGGTCGCGATCAGGACGTCGCCCTCGGCGCGGGCGGCGGCGAGCGCGGCGGCGAGCGCGGCGGCGTCGAGGCCGTCGGCCAGCGCGGGGTGCGGACCCGGGCCGCGACCGGCGACGAGATCGTGGGCGGTGACGACGATCCGCAGGCCGCCGCGCACCAGCAGCGCCGGGCCGGCGGGTCCGCCGATCGCGACCAGGCCGGCGGCGCGCAGCGCGGCCACGGTGGCGACCGCCGCGCCACCGCCACCGTCGGCGGCGTGGTTGTTGGCGACGCCAACCGCGATCACGCCGGCGGCGCGCAGCCCGGCCAGGCGCGCAGGATGGTTGACCAGCTCGCCCTCGCGCGCGGCCCGCTCGCTGACCGGGCCCTCGAGGTTGACGATGCCGACCGCGCCCGCGAGCAGTGGGGTCAGCGCCGCCAGCCGGCGGTCGGCCAGGCCAGCATCACCGGCGCCGTCGCCGACGTCGCCGAGGTGAACGTCCCCGGCCAGCCACAGGGTGACGGCGGGCGCACCCGTGGCCCGATCGCAGGCCGCAACGACGGCCAGCGCGAGGACCGCGAGCCGCCAGGCTCCCGGTCCGGTCATGACGCCCACACGGGGCGTCGATGAGCTCATCAAGCTCCGTCGAACCAGCCCTCGTCGGCCTTCTGCTGGGACTCGGTCATCGCGCCGCCGAGCGTGTCCTCGACGCTGCGGATGAGCTTCACGTTCGTGCGATCGACCGGCGTCAGGCTCGCCTCGGTGAAGCTGTCGTCGGGCTTGTACCAGTCCTTGTCCGAGAACCACTGGATCAAGGTGTCGGACTTGAACGTCCGGCCGTGGCGGGCATAGACGGTGTTGCGCAGGATGCGGAGATCGCGCTGCGACAGGTCGGCCAGCTCGTCGAGCGTGAGCAGGCGGTCGAGCTGCGACGGATCCTCGAGCGGCGAGGCCTTGGCCTTGCTGCCGCCGGTGCCGCCGAGCTGCTCGTTGAGCAGGCGCAGCTCGATCTGGTCGGCCTCGCTCGGGGTGGCGGCCGCCTGCAGCGCGGTGCGGCGCGCGCTCAGCTCGTCGTGGGGGACCGCGACCTCGCGGGCGGCGACCAGCTTGACGTTGGCGCGATCGACCGCGGTGAGCTTGCTGGCGTCGTCCTTGTCGAGCGCGTGGTACCAGGCCAGCGCGGTGAAGTGATCGCGCAGCCAGGCCTTGCGGAACGGGTGGCCGGCGCGGGCGTAGACCGTGTTGCGCATCAGCGCGAGGTCGCGCAGCGTGCGGCCGGCGAGGTCGGCCTCGGTCAGCGCGCGCGCGTAGTACAGCGAGCGGCCGTCGGCGCCGGTGCCGGCCTCGGCCAGGCCGTCGTCCTTGGCGACCGCCGGCGTCGGGGTCGGCGTCGCGCTGCCGGCGTTGCTGCCGGGCGTGGTCGCGGCGCTGCCGGTGCCGGCGGTGGCGCCCGCGCTACCCGTGGCGTTGCCCGCGCTGCCGGTGCCAGCGTTGCTGCCGGCGTGCGGGGCGGTGCTGGCCGCCGGCTTCTTCGCGTCGCCCTTGCATCCCGCGGCCAGGCTCACGCTGGCGATCGCGATCGAGAACAGCAGCTTGCGCATCCGATCAGCCTATCATCAGTACGGCTCGATCAGCTCGCTGAGCAGCGGCTCGGGTAGCTCGTCGAGCCCAAGCGAGCCTTGGCGAGCGATCTACAATGACGCTGGGTGTGCGGGGTCACGAGCGACGTTCGGGGTCTACCTTCCTCCGTCGTCCGGGCCATGCGCGACGGGGCGTCAGTACGGCTCGATCAGATCGCTGAGCAGCGGCTCGGGTAGCTCGTCGAGTCTCAGATCCTCGGTGAGCAGCGCCCGCTGGCGGTCGGCGAAGCGCTGCTCGGCCAGCCGCAGCGGCCGCTCGCACACGAGCTCGAGGTCGCGGCGCAGCGCGGTCCACTGCAGGCGGACGTCGTCGGGCAGGCCGCCATCGCGGGCCCGCGCGTCGACCTGGGGTTGCGAGCCGCTGGCCAGCTCGACCGCGAGGCCGAGGACGACGTCGCCGAGCGCGCCGCGCAGCGCCAGGGCCCGGGCTGCGGCGTCGACCACGACCTCGGCGAGGGTGTCGGCCCGCGCGGGATCCTGGCGGGCCGCCGCGATGGCGACCCGCACCCGCAGCCGGTCGAGATCTCCAATGTAGCTGGTGACCGTGGTGGTAAGGAGCGTGCGGAACTGGGTGGTCAGGCCCGGGTGGTCGACGGCGAGGTGCTCGAGCTGGATCCGCATCGCCTTCTGGGCGAAGCCGTCGAAGGTGGCCAGGGTCGCGCGCAGGCGATCGTCGCGAACCTCGAGCTCGGCCAGGGTCGCGGCCGGCATCGCCGCCAGCTCGTCGCGCAGCTGGTCGGCGTAGACCTCGAGGTCGAGCTCGTCGAGCTGGCTCAGGCGCTGGGTGCGATCGAGGAGCTGCTGCGCCGACGCGCCGGTCGAGGACATCATGCGCGGACCCTACCGCGCTGCCGGTGCCCCGTCTGGTATGGTCGGCGCGATGGCGGCGGACCCCAGCGACCCGACGTCCCCCGGCGCGCGCGGGCCGAACCACGGCGACGACGAGGACGAGCCGGCCTGGGTGACGAGGCTGGTGGCGGTGGCCGGGCGGCTCGGCGCCAACCGGACCCGGGTGCGGTGGAAGCTGCGGCGCTGGGTCCGCGCCCGTCGCGCCGAGCGCAGCTGGGTCCCGCGCGGCACCGCGAGCGCGCTGCTGGCGGTCGCAATGGTGGCGGTGTTCGCAGCGTCGGCGATCGCGCAGACCGGCGGCACCGTGCTCGAGCTCGGGTGGCGGACGCTCGCCGCCCACGGCGCGAACCTGCCCGGCAACGGCGAGCCGGTGCGCGATCTGACGTCGCTGCTCGTCCACGGCGGGCTGTTCCAGCTGGTGATGGCGATGTTCACCGTCGCGATGGCCGGCGGCCTGCTCGAGCGCGAGCTGGGCGGCGGGCTGATCATCCCGGTGTTCCTCCTCGGCGGCGGCGCCGGCGCGGCCGGCAGCGACTGGCTCGGTCGCGATGACCTCGGGCTGGGCGCGGCGGCCGGCGTGATCGCGCTGATCGGCGCCGGCGCGATGATCGGTCAGCGGGCCGGCACCCGGCGCGGCCTCACCTATCGCAACGAGCTGCTGTCGGTCGGCGTCCTCGTCGTCGGTTTCGGCCTGTTCGTCACGACCGACTACCGCGCGATGGTGCCGGCGGCGCTGGTCGGCGCGGGCCTCGGCTGGCTGGTGCCGCGCGCCGCGATCGCGGCCCGGCCCTGGCTGAACCGCACGATCGCGCTGGCTGGCGTGGCCGCGCTGATCTCGCTCGTGGTCATCGCCGCGGTCCCGCTCGTCGCCAGCCCCTGACCGGTCGCCGGCTACTCGACGGCGATGCGCAGCCGGGTGACGTCGTCGAAGGCGACGGTCTGGCCGGACAGGAGGTCGAAGCCGGTGGCGATGCCGATGACGTCGTCGTCGGGGCCGGGCCGGGCCGGGCACCGGTCGGTGTCGTCCTCGATCACCTGGATCTCGATGGCGCGGCCCTCGAGGTCGACCGGGCCGAGCTCGCGGTCGAGGTCCGGCGCGCGGACGTAGGCCGACACCGCGTAGGGGACGTCGCTGGCGTCGACCTGCTCGAGGCCGTTGTCCTGACCCGAGCAGCCGAGGAACGTGTGGTCGACCGCGTCGAACAGGTGGACCTCGACCTCGAGGTTGCCGAAATCGATCTCGCCGGTGACCTCGATATCGGTGATGCGGAGGCGGGCAGGGCCGGGATCGACGCAGGCGCCGGCGCCGAGGGCGACGGCCAGGATCGGGACCAGGATGGCCGAGGGTGCGCGCATGACCAAGCATGGCATACCGGCGGTGGTGGGCCGGGGCCGCGACCTACGGTCCGACCTCCGGACGTACGTTTGGACTTGGCCATCGCCCTACGGTCGTTCTAAGAACGGACCAAGATGTCGCAGCCGCGTGGTCCAGAAGCCCGGGTCGACGAGGAACCGAGGCCGTCCGCCACCGCCCCGCCGCCCGCGGCGGACCCAGAGTCACTGTTGATCGCTCGCCAAGGCTCGCTCGACGCCTTCGCCCGCGGCAGCCGCGCCATCGCGACCCTGCCGGCCACGCTCGAGGAGCTCGATGTCCGCGGCGTGATCCGGCCCGACCCGTGGCCGACGAAGCTGCTGCGGCGCGCGATCACGATCCCGCTGTTGATCCTGTTCACCGCGCTGTGGTGGGCGGTGGCGCCGGTGGTGCTGCCGGTGCTGATCGTCGCCGACCTGGTCCGCCGCCGCCCGCTCCTGTGGACCCGCTTCTACCTGATGATCGGGACCATCATCTTCGGCCAGGTCTGGGGTTTGGCCATGGTGTTCGGCGTCTGGGTGTTCAGCGGCTTCGGCCGGTCGTGGGTCCACACCAACCGCTGGATGGTGTGGGCCGAGGGGGTGTGGGCCGACTGGAACAAGCGGTGGATGGGCAAGATCTACGGGGTCACCTACGCCATCGAGGGCTCCGAGGTCCTGCGCGACGGCCCGACGGTGATGCTGATCCGCCACGCCAGCATCAACGACACCATCCTGCCGATCGCGCTCATCACCCGGCCGCACCGGGTCCGGCTGCGGATCGTGCTCAAGGCCGAGCTGCTGTACGCGCCGGTGGTCGACATCATGGGCCACCTGGTGCCGACCGCGTTCGTGCGCCGCGGCTCGGCCGACCCCGAGCGCGAGCTCGAGGTCTGCCGCAACCTGACCCGCGACCTGCACCCGCAGGAGACGATCATGATCTTCCCCGAGGGCACCCGGTTCACCCCCGAGCGCCGGGCGGCGATCCTGGCCAAGCTCCAGACCAAGAACCCGGCGGCGGCGGCGGCGGCCGAGCGCCTGACCGAGGTCCTGCCGCTCCGGCTGCGCGGCACTCACGCCCTGCTCGACGCCGCGCCCCACGCCGACGTCGTGTTCTGCGCCCACACCGGCTACGAGGACTCGGCCACGCTCGAGGACTTCATCCGCGGCGGCCTCTACCGGGCGGTGGTGCGGGTCAAGTTCTGGCGGGTGCCGGCGGCCCAGATCCCGACCGATCACGCCGCCCGCGCCGAGTTCCTCGACGCCCAGTGGCGCAAGGTCGACGAGTTCGTCGCCACCCACCGCGTCCGCCGCAACTGACGGAGCGCGGAGGCCGGCGTCCGGATCCCCCCCCTCGGCACACGCGCCGAGGACATTGACCCGGATCGATCGCGCTCGTAACGTCGGATCGATGGGGTCGCCGACCATCTCGGGCTCGTGGGCTCGCCTGCACCGCATGCAGGCGTCGTTCGCGGCCGTGGTCCGTGCGCGCGCCGACGAGCGGGTGGTCCTGGCCGACGCCCGCGCGCTGGGCGGGACCGCGGTGCCGGCCTGCATGCGCGCGCTGCACGGTCCGAACGCCGGACGGCCGTGGGTGATCACGGTGCTGCGGGCGGTGGCCGAGGTCGCGCCCGAGCGGGTCCGGCTCGGGCTGCGGGCGCTCACCGACGGCGGCGCGCCCGACGACGTCAAGCTGGTGGCGTTGTCGTTGCTGGCCGAGCTCGGCGACGAGACCGCGAGCGCGCGCTTCGTCGATCCGATCGCGGTCCACCGCCAGTCGCTGGCCCGGTTCGAGTCGCAGCTCGGCAGCCCGGCCGACGTCGCCAGCGCCGCCGAGCTGCTGATGTCGCGGCTGGCACCAACGGCGCTGGTCGAGTTCGTCGACGCGTTCGCCGAGGCCTGCCCCGAGGGCGCGCGCCGGCTGGGCGAGGAGCTGTGCGCGCGGATCGAGCTCGACATCCAGGCCCGGCTCGAGGTCGACCGGCTGATGGCGCCGCTGCGGCTGGCGGCCGCCCCCGACCTGCGGCCCCAGGGCCGGCCGGCGCTGCTCACCGGGCTCCGCCACGACGATGGCCGGGCGGTGATCGCGATCGCGCGCCGGGTCACCGGCGAGCGGCGCTGGCGGTCCTTGTGCGTGCTGGTCGACGCCGCCGGCGGGCTGGCCGACGTGCTGTACCGCGACGCCGGCACCGTGGCCGAGCTGCGCGATCAGGTCATCGAGCCGATCGCCGCCGACGGCTACCAGCGGATCGCGGTGACCGCGGCGTCGGCCCGCCGGCTGGTGGCGCTGGCCGCGCGCCGTGCGGTCGCGCTCGGGCGGCCGCTGCCGTCGGGCTACTACCTCGGCCGCGATCTGCTCGAGCTGGCCGACAGCCACCTCCAGGGCGAGCGCTCGGCCGACGCCGCCGCCGTGCTCGGGCGGGCGCTCGAGCTGCTGGCCCAGGGCGATCGGCTGCGGGCCCGGCCGCTGCTCGAGCACGTGGTCGACCGCCGGCCCGACGACGCCGAGGCGGTGTCGGCGCTCGGGCTGTGCATGCTCGGGCAGGGCCACCTGGCCGAGGCGGTCGGGATCCTGGCCCGCGCCGCCGAGCTCGAGCCGGCGTGGCCGCTCCACCACTGGAACCTCGCGGCCGCCGCCCATCGCGCCGGTCGCCTCGACGTCTGCGCCTCCGCCCTGGTCGACTTCCTGGCTCGCGCCGACGAGCCGACCGCGGCCACCATCGACGTCGGCCATCACCGCCGGGTCGCGCTGGCCCGCCGGTTCATCGCCGATCACCGGCGCTACGAGTCAGCGACCGGCGAGCAGCCGGACGGCCGACCCTGACCCCCTCGTCGCCGCCGACCCTCGGCGTCGGGCCAGGCCGCTACAGGTTTGGACCACGACCGCGTCGTGCGCCCCAGCTGCCGTGCCTCAGCCAGCAGGACGAGCTGCACGACGAGCCCGGTACTCGGCCAGGTACATCCGCGCGTCCACTCCACGCCCCGCGTCAGCGTCCTCCATCGCGCGGTCGAGCGACGCATGGAGCTCGGCGCGCTCCTCGGGATCGAGATCGTCACCGAGCACGGCGACCTCGACCTCGGCGCCTTCCGGCAGGTCGGTCGGAGCGTCGAGCATGAGCCTTCCAGCCCGCACATGTTCCTTCAGCGCAACCATGACCTCACGGTACCGTGCGCGCAGGACCCTCGCAACTTGCACGATGGCCGCCGCGGCGGCTCGCCAAGGCGCGCTACAGGCGGGCGCCGAGCACGAACGGCAGGGAGATGCGGGCGACGCCAGGCCGCGGCCGGGTCGGGAACGACCAGGTCCGGGCCGAACTCTCGACACAGGTCGCGACCGCGGCCATGTTGGCGAGGCCGCCGGCGGGCTCGGTGGTGACGCCGCTGACCAGGCCGGCCTGATCGACCTCGAGCCGCACGGTCAGGGCGCCGCCGAGCTTGCGCTCGCCCTGCAGCCGGGCCTCGTAGCAAGCCAGGACCTGCTGGAGGTGATCGACGATCGGCACGTGCAGCGCCTCGTCGTACTGGCTGCCGTCCTCGGGCGCGTGGGCGGACGCCAGCTCGCGGGCGTGGGCGGCGACCGCGGCGTCCTCTCCCATGCCGGCGTGGATCCGGTACAGCTCGAGCGCCGCGGCCTTGGCCCGGGCGTCGCCGGAGGTGACGTGGATGGTGTGCAGCTCGTAGGCGCGGCGGGCCAGCTCGTCGGCGAGGTCGTGGCGGATCGCGTCGCCACAGTCGGTGCAGCGATCGAGCGCGGCCAGGACCGCGCGCCAGTGACCGCCGAGGTCGGCGATCCGTCCGGCCTCGCGCGCGTACTCGGCCTGCATCCGCCGGATCGCGACCTGGTCGGACCCGGCCACGCTGGCGCCGAGGCGATCGAGCGCGACCGCGAGCGCGGCGTCGGCGTCGTCGGGGCGGCCGGCGAGGTCGTAGGCCCGGCCGAGGTCGACCAGCGCGACGATGAGGTCCGGGCCCGTGGGTCCGAGCGCGACCAGGCCATCGGCGGCGGCGGCCGGTGCGACCCCGCCGCGCGCGCTCAGGAGCTGGTAGTCGCGGACCACGGCCGGGCGGCTGGCGTCGTCCTTCCAGCCGGCGGCCGCGGTCGCGATCGCCGCCGCCGCGCCCGGGCCGTCGCCGGCGCGGAAGCGGAGCCACGCGATCACGTACGCCAGGTCGGGGCTGGTGGCCGTCGGTTCGAGGCCCGCGAGCGCGGTCGCGGCCGCCGCGTCCTGGCCCGCGACCAGCGCGACGAACGCGAGCTGGGCCCGGGCCATGCTGTCGGGGCCGCTGCCCGGAAACCGGACGACCAGCTCGTCGAGCAGCGGGGCCGCGGCCGCGCCGTCGCCGGCGCCGAGCGCGAGCGCGGCGGCCATCTCGACGGTGGTGCGATCGGCCTGGCCGTGCGCGGCGGAGTGGACCGCGGTCAGCGCGGCCCGGGCCTCGGCGAGCAAGGGTGCGCGCTTCGGATCCTCGGCGGCGAGCCCGTGCATGCGCTCGAGCAGTAGCGTGACCAGCACCTGGGCCTCGCTGGCCCGGCGCGCGAGCGGCGCCTTGCCGTCGGCCGCGACCTTCTTCCAGGCCAGGCGCTGTTTGTCGAGCGAGATCTTGCGACGCGGCCGCACCACCGGGATGGCCGGCGGCGGCAGCCCCTCGGGCACGAACAGCGTGCCCTCGAGCGTGGTGGTGGCCAGGTCGATCGCGAGATCCTCGGTCGGCGCCACCGCCGGGCGCGGCATCGCGACGGCGGGCGGGGGCGACGATCCACCGCAGCCGACCGCCGCGGTCGCCGCCGCCGCGACGCCGAGGACGAAGCCGGCCCGCCGAGGGGCGCGCTCATCGCGTGCGAGGCCGATCACGGGCGGGACCATGGGTCGGTGATAGGATACGCCCCGTGTCCCGCCTCCGTGGTGTCGTCGTGGCGACGATCGTGCTGCTGGTCCTGGCCGGCGCGGTCGTCGGATGCGCGGCGGTCCGTCCGCACGAGCGCCAGGATCTGGCCCGGCGATCGATGACCGAGGATCGCGGCAAGGGCGAGGCCCGCAGCGATCAGCACCGGGCCGGGGCGCGCGAGGGCGCCGAGGGTGGCACCGGCGAGCCCGGCGGCGGGTGCGGGTGCAACTAGCGAGCCTTGGCGAGCGATCTACAATGACGCTGGGCGTTCCGGGTCACGCGTGGAGGCACGGGGTCTGGGTCTGCCTTCCGCGCTCGCGGCCGAGACAATGTGGTACAGGTTCCTGGATGAGCGTCGTCGGACGATCGACGTCGAATGGGCGTCGCGCCGGCCGCGGGCTGATCACGCTGCTCGCGCTGGCGGTCGCCGCTGCGCCGGCTCGCGCCGACGGCGAGCTCACCGCGCGCGGCATGTATTACAAGGAGCAGGCGACCCGGGTGGTGCAGCCGATGCTCGACGCGAGGTTCGACGTCGGCGAGCGCGGCACCGGCGATGCCCACTTCCTGGTCGACGCCATCACCTCGGCCTCGGCCAACGGCGCGGGCGGCGCCGCCTTCACCGAGCGTCGCTACGAGGCCGGCGCCGGCTACCAGCGCCAGTTCGGCTTGATGCACCTCGGTGGCACCGCGCGGTTCTCGACTGAGCCCGACTACCGCGCGATCTACGGCGCGGTCCACGCCGACGTCGAGCTGCTCGCGAAGAACCTCACCTTGTCGACGACGTTCGGCGCCGGCACCGACCAGGTCACCAACGCCGGCGCGCCCGCGCTGGTCCAGCGGATCACCGGCCACCTCACCACGGTCCTGGCCTCGCTGTCGGCCAGCCAGCTCGTCAGCGAGCACGGCGTGGTCGGGCTGAGCTACGACCTCGTCCGCCTCGACGGCTACCAGCAGAACCCGTACCGCACCGTGACCGTCGGCGGCGCCGTCCTGCAGGAGCAACACCCCGACACCCGCACCCGGCAAGCGGTCGCGGTGTCGCTGCGCTGGTTCTTCCCGCGGATCGACGCCACCGTGATCGGCCAGTACCGGTTCTACGCCGACAGCTGGGACCTGCACGCCCACACCCCCGAGCTGCGGGTGGTGAAGGACCTCGGCGACTACGTCACCGTCGGCGTCCGCTACCGCTACCACCGGCAGGACGCGGCCCGCTTCTACCGCGAGACCTACCCGATGGCCGATCCCGCGATCGCGCCGTACTACTCGGCCGACGACAAGCTGGCGGCGTTCGACGGCCACCTCATCGGTGGCCGGCTCGAGATCGCCGGCGGCGCCCTCGGCCTGCACGGCCGGCTCGAGCAGGCCCGCGCCGAGGCGGTCGCCGAGTACGTGGTCCAGCACAACCGCTTCGGCAACGCCC
>JAYVSF010000149.1:0-15612 GCA_043775605.1 Myxococcales bacterium | reverse complement strand
GTTCGACGCGGTGCTGGCCCGCCACGCGCTCGGCTGCGCCGGGCCGATCGATCGGCTCGCGCTGACCTGCGTCGATCGGCTGGCCGCGCTCGACGAGGTCGCGGTGGTCGACGCTTGGCAGACGCCGACCGCGGTCATCACCGACCTCGCCGCCATCCCCGCCGAGGATCGGACCAGGGTGGCCATGACCGCGCGGCCGATTATCCGGGTGGTGCCCTCGATCGTCGCCGCGATCGAGGCTGCGCTCGGCCGCCGGGTCGACGTGACCTCGTGGGGACCGACCGCGAGCGGCAAGCGGTCGTGACAGCCCGTCGTGATTGGCCGGACCACTGGTGCGATCGCGTGGCGGCCCTTGCGCGACCATTGACCGCGGGTCAATGAGTCCTGCTAGGCTTGCGCCCTCTCGAGGAGGTTCCATGCGCGTGAAGCTGTCCCTGGCATCGATGATCGTGACCGGCCTGATGTTCGCCGCGTGCGGAGGTGGCGGCGCCGCCGATGACGGCACCACCGACGTCGACGCTGCCGTCGCGCCGCCCGCCGAGGGCTTCCGGATCCAGACGCCGCCGATCCGCATCGAGGCCGGCCAGGAGATCACGTACTGCTACTACACGACCATCCCGATCAACCGGACGATGGGCGTGAAGAAGTGGTCGTCGACGATGACCGCCGGCAGCCACCACCTCATCCTGTTCTTCCACGACGGCACGGAGGCGGACGGGACGGTCACGGCGAACTGCGGCTTCGCTGGCGGCGGTGCGGGCCAGTTGCCGTTCTGGACGTACTCGGCGCAGACGCCGACCGCCCAGGCGCTGATGCCGACCGGCGTCGGCATGACCGTGCCCGGCGGCCAGAAGGCCTTCGTGCAGATGCACTACCTCAACGTGTCGGACGCGCCGATCATGGCCAGCGTCACCATCGACGCCGAGGCCTACGCCGCGACCGAGACGTACACGCCGGCCGCGGCCTTCGTCACCTACAACACCCAGATCGACCTCGCGCCCAACGCGACCGGCAGCGCCGGCGGGACCTGCACGGTGCCGGCCGGCGCGAAGTTCTTCTCGATGGGGACCCACGCTCACCACTTCTCGACCACGACCCAGGTCAAGGACGGCGCGGCGATGGTGTTCACCAGCAGCAACTGGGAGCACCCGGGCGCCGCGACCTGGGCCGTCGACCCGTACTACACGTTCGCCAGCGGCAAGCTCACCTACCGCTGCGACTACGACAACACCAGCAGCCAGCGGGTGCGCACCGGCAACAGCGCGCAGACCGACGAGATGTGCATGGCGGTCGGCTACTTCTTCCCGGCGACTGCGGCCAAGTTCTGCATCAACAGCTTCGCGCTGCCCTGAGAGCGCGCGCGGCGGCCTGCTCCGACGAGCCCGAGTCCGGCCTCGGCGAGCTGACCGTGGTGCCGGGCGACGGTGCGCGGGCACCGGCGACCGCGCGGGTGTGGATCGCCGCCGATCGGTTCGCGTCGGTCGACGGTGATCCGGCGGTGGCGCCGGTGTTCGGCCTCGCGGTCAGCGGCGTCGAGCTGCCGACGACAGCCCGCACGGTGCGGGTCGCCGGCGAAATCGAGGTGGCGCTGGTCGAGCTGACCCCGACCGCGCCGCTGCCTGACGGTGCCACCGTCGAGATCGTCGCCGACCGGGCCGGGGCGCGATCGATCCTGGCGCGCTTCACCGTCGGCGGGGTCGACGAGCTGTCGCCGCCGGCGCGGCCGGCGCTCGCCAGCGCCGTGATCGAGGGCGCTTACTTCGGCCTGTACTCCTGCCCGGAGCCGTCGCGGGTCACGCTGACCACCGCGCTACCGGGCCGGCTGCTGCTGATCGAGCGGCCCGATCAGCCGGCCGACACCGCCCTCGCGATCGCCGCTGGCGCCGGCGCCACCGTCGTCGACCTGCCGCCGGGCGACCACCAGCTCCGGCTCGTCAACCTCGACGCCGCCGGCGGCCGCAGCGCGCCCGGCGACGTCATCACCGTCACCGTGCCGCCCGAGGTCACCGGCTGCTCGACCGCCGCGCGTCCCGTCGGCCTCGGCCCGCTTGTCCTCGTCTTCGTCAGCATCGCGTTCCGGCGTCGGCGCAGGCTCCGCACGACCACGGCGAGCGCCACGAGTGAGCGGACGCCAGGGTTCGGAGGGTGCGCTGCTTCATGTTCGGTCGATCCGGCCCATTGACGAGGCCAGAGGTAGCGTCGGGTTAGCCCGACAGGCGTGATCGCGCGGTGTCCCTCCCACGCTGGGTCAGCTCGGCGCGCGGGTCCGGGATGTCCTCGACCTGCCGACGTAGCTCGCTCACCCGCCCGTACCGGTAGCGACCGCAGCTGCGACGCGATGTCGTGCGCGCGCGCTTGAGTCCCGACGCCTCCGGCCGATAGCCTCAGATGTGCACCCGCTCCGGCTCGCGGCCCTGCTGAGTCTGCCCCTGGCGGTGGCCGCCGCGATCGTGGTCCTGGCGCTGCCGCGGCGGATGAACCACCTGACCGAGGCCTGGGCTCATCGGTCGTGCGAGGGGCGGACGAGCACCACGGCCGGCCTGGTCGCCGCCGACCTCGACTTCGACGACCCGGTCCATGCCCAGGCCAGCCTCGAGGCGATGGCCGCGCAGGGCGACGTCCTCGGGGCCGTACTGCGCCGGCGCGACCGGACCGAGTTCGCGCGCTGGGCCGTGCCGGCGGCGCCGTCCGTCTCCGCCATCGAGGTCACCGTCGCGGTCGACAGCCCGGGCGCGGCCGGTGGCTTCCTCACGGTCCGGTTCTCGACCGCCGAACTCGACGCCCAGACCGCGCGCAACCGGCGGCTGGCCTGGACCATCGCGATCGGCGTGCTGCTGCTCGGCGCGGTCGCCAGCGTCGGCCTCACGATCCAGCTCCGGCGCGCGACCCGGCTCGAGGTCCAGCGCGAGGTCGAGGCCGGCTTCGATCTCCTCGTCGAGGACCTGCCCGACGGCATCCTGATCCACCGGGCCGGCACGGTGTCCTACGTCAACGCCCGGGGCCGCGCCATGCTTGCGATCGCCGGCAGCCCGCGCGGCCTCACGGTGGCGAGCCTGGCCAGCCCGGCGCTCGATCAGCTCGAGGATCGGCCCGGGGTCGTGGCCCTGCGCACCGCGGCCACCTCCGTCCAGGTCGAGGTCGCGCGCAAGCCGATCCAGTTCGCGGGGGCGCCGTCGGAGCTGATCGTGATCCGCGACGTCAGCGAGCGTGAGCGGCTGCGGACCCGACTCGACGTCACCCAGCGGCTGGCCTCGGTCGGGTCGCTGGCCGCCGGCGTGGCCCACGAGATCAACAACCCGCTGACCGTGATCCTGGCCAGCCTCGAGATGTTGAGCCACGAGGTCGCCGCGGCATCCGAGGCGTCGGAGCTGGTGGACGAGGCGACCGACGCCACCGAGCGCGTCCGACGGATCGTCGACGACATGCGCCGGCTGGCCCGCGGCGACGACGACAGCCGGCCGGCGCCGTTCGCGGTCGGCCCGGCGATCCAGCGGGCCGTCGCCTTGACCGCGGCCGACGTCCGGCAGCGGGCGCTGGTCGAGATCGACGAGGGCGGCACCGATCGGATGGTGCTGGGATCGGAGTCGCGGTTCGTGCAGGTGGTGGTCAACATCCTCGTCAACGCCGCCCACGCGATGCCGACCGACGCCGCGGCCAGCCGCCACACGATCCGGATCGCCGCCGGCGAGCGCGGTGAGCGGATCGAGGTCACGGTCACCGACGACGGGGTCGGCATCGCGCCCGAGATCCTCGAGCGGGTGTTCGACCCGTTCTTCACGACCAAGGACGTCGGGGTCGGCACCGGCCTCGGCCTGTCGATCTGTCACAGCCTGATGCAGGCCATGAGCGGGTCGATCACGCTGACCAGCACGGTCGGGGTCGGGACCACGGTCGCGCTCCAGCTCCCGTCGGCGCCAGCGACGGTGGTGGTCGAGGACCGGGCCGGGGCTCGCCCCCGCGCGACCGGGGCGACGGCCACCCCGGCGCGCCCGTCGGCCACCGTGCGCCCGGACGCGGCGCCGATCGCCGGCCCGTCGGGGCCGCCCAGGATCCTGGTGATCGACGACGAGCCAGGGATCCGCACTCTGGTCACCCGCATGCTTGGCGACCACGAGGTCGCCGCCGCCGAGTCGGGCCCGGGGGCGCTGGCGATGATCGCGCGCGGAGAGCGCTTCGACCTGATCCTGTGCGATGTCCTGATGCCCGAGATGCCGGGCCCGGCGGTGCGGGCGGCGCTGACCCGCGCGGCGCCTGATCAGGCTCGCCGGATGGTCTTCGTCACCGGCGGCGTCGACCACCGGGTCGAGGTGCTTGGCGACGTCGCCGCGGTCCTGCGCAAGCCGTTCTCGCAGGCCGAGCTCGCCGGGTTCGTGGCGGCCAACCTGGCGAGGTTCGCGGCGTGCCCCGCCTGATCATCAGCGGCCTGGTGGCGCTGGCCTGCGGCCTGGGCGCCGGCTCGGCGGGCGCCGACTCGGTGCCCGCCGCCAAGCTCGGCGTGATCGTGCTGCGGGTCCTGGCCTACGACCACACGCTGGCATCCCGCGCCGGCGCCGCGGTCGTGGTCGCGGTGGTCGAGGGCGCCGACGACGACGCGAAGACGTGTGCCGCCGACATGACCGCGGCGATCACCAAGCTGGCCGCCGAGCTCACGGTCAGCAAGCTGCCGGTCAAGGTGGCGCGGGTCGCGATGGCCGATGGCAAGGGGCTGACGACGGCCCTGACCAGGCTGCACGCGGTCGCGGCGTACGCCTGCGTGCCCGCGGCCCAGGCGGCGGTCCTGGCCCGGGCCACCCGCGCGGCGCAGGCCCTCAGCTTCACGGTCGACCACGACGCGGTCGCCAGCCTCGCGATCGGGCTGGTCCGCGCCGCCGACAAGATCGAGATCCAGGTCAACCTGGTCGCGGCCCGAGCCGAAGGCGCCCAGCTCAGCGCGCCGTTGCTCCGGATCGCAAAGGTGGTGCAGCGATGACGCGTCTCCCTGCCGTGCTTGCCGTGGTCGCCCTGCTCGCCGTGGTCCACGCCGCCGCCGCCCAGACCGGCGCGGAGGCCAAGACCGACGTCGCTGACCTCGATCTCGAGGGCCTGCTCGACCTCGACGTCACCACCGCGACCCGCATCGATCAGCCGATCGAGGTCGCGCCGGCGACGATCTCGGTCATCACCGAGGATCGGTTGCGCGATCACGGCTGGGCGACGCTCAACGAGGTCCTGTGGTCGCTGCCCGGCACCGTGCGCAGCCAGGACTACGAGCGCCGGCTGGTGTCGATGCGCGGCTCGTTCCAGCCGTGGAACCACAACCGCCTGCTGATGCTGGTCGACGGCGTGCCGATGAACGATCCCGAGACCGGCTCGGCCTGGACCTGGGAGGCCATGCCGCTGTTCGTCGCCCGTCGGGTCGAGGTCCTGCGCGGACCGGGGTCGGCGACCTACGGCGGCAACGCGGTGCTCGGCACCGTCGCCGTCGACACCCTGGTGCCGGCCGATCTCGGCGGCCACCACGTGCAGGCCCGGACCTCGGTCGGCACCCGCACCGCGTCGCTCGACGTGGTCGCGGCCGCCGACGATCCCGCCGACGGCGGTTTCGTCGCGGGCGTGCACGTCACCACCACCGCCGGCGACAAGCACCTGGTCGCCGACGCCTCGGGGCGCGTCGACGACACCGGTCAGCTCGCGCGGTTCACCTACCAGGACGAGCGGCGCGCGGTCGCGCTCCTGCTCAAGTGGATCGGCCACGGCCGGGCCGAGGGCCTGACCGCGATGGCGCTCCACCAGGACTACCGCTCCGAGCTCGGCTTCGGCTGGTGGGACTGGGCCGCCGATCAGCCGCAGCACGCGACCGATCGTCAGACCACGCTGCAGCTCCGCTACGTCCGCGACCGCGGCTGGGCCCACCTGCGGACCGCGCTGCAGCTCCAGCGTCGGGGCTACAGCTACGATCTGCGGATCCTGCCGGCTGGCGCCGTCGACGGCACGTATCCGGACGGAGTCGACGAGGCGGTGCGGACCTCGTTCGACAAGCTGTTCGCCAGCAGCCAGCTCATCGGCGATCTGCCGCGCGGCGGCAGCTGGCTGGTCGGCGCCGACTACAGCGGCACCCTCTACCGCGGCGACGACCTCCACACCCTCAGCGCCAATCCCGACGATCCCGCGCTGCCGCCCTGGGACGGCTCACGACCGGTGGGTGGACTCTACAGCCCGGTCGACGGCCTGCCGATGCACGGGTTCGCCGGCTACGGCCAGCTCTCGACGGGAGGACTGCTGGGGCGCCGGGTCGAGGTCACCGCCGGTGGTCGCGTGGATGTCCTGCGTTATCGCTTCCGCGACCCCGCCGACAGCGTCCTCCGCAGCGGGTCGTATCAGCGGTTCAGCCCGCGGCTGGCGCTGGTCGGCCACGTGGCCGACGCCCTGACCGTGAAGGCGATGGTGGCGACCGCGTTCCGGCTACCGACCATGGTCGAGCTGTTTGCCAGCCATTCGCTGACCAGCACCGGCAACCCCTACGACCTCGAGGCCGAGACCGAGCGGACCTACGAGGTCGCCGCCGACTGGAAGGTCAACGACGACCTGCGGCTACGGACCAACGCCTTCGAGGTGGTCGACGATAACCTGATCGACTACACGCCGTCGGACGGTCTGCTCCACAACCTGTTCGACAGCCGCCGGTTCGGGATCGAGAGCGAGCTGTCGTTCGCGACCCGGCGGGGCCCGGTCGAGGTCGATGGCTGGGTCAGCTACGCCTACACCCGGCTGATCGAGGAGCAGATCGAGACCCCCGAGCTGTCGACCGAGACCCGCCTGACGTGGGTGCCGGCGCAGGTCGCCAAGCTCGGCGCCCGGCTGGTCGATGGGCCGTGGCGGGGCACGATCGAGGTCTACGGCCAGGGCCGGACCTTCCGGCGCCAGACCGACCTGGCCACGCCGGCGTTCCGGGCCGCGCGGCCCGACTCGCTGGCGCCGTGGGTCGACGGCGATGTCACAGTGGCTCGCCAGCTCGGCGACCACCTCCGGCTCGGGCTGCGCGTGACCGGCCTGCTCGACACCCGCGCGCCGGTACCGGCGACCCGCGACGTCGGCTTCGACTACCGGGTCGAGCCGCGCGAGGTGTTCGCGACCGTCGCCGTCGACGAGTGACCGCGGCGTGACCGCGGCCTGACCCGGGCTCGCCACCCATGTCAAGGGCGGCGATCTCGTCGCCGTCGTGCCGGCCCGGAGGCCGACGACGTGTGATCCATCGAGCGACGTCGAACGTCCACGTTCAACGTCGCCGTCGCCCCCGCCGCCGCCTCGCCGTCAACCCCCACGCCCACGCCCCTCGACGTCCCGGACTACCGCGGCGGCAGCTCGGTCTTGATGATCGTGGTCGACTTGAACGTCGCACACCCGGTGATCAAGGTCGTGATGCAGGCCGGCACCACGTTCAGGACCTCGACCGCGCGGTTGGTCCTCCTGATGCACGTCGCGCCGGCGGGGCTCCACCCGGCCTCCAGGTCCCAGACCTCGGTGTCGAGCTGGAGCCCGGCGCTGTCGTAGATGTTGATGAGCGTGCCATCGACGGTGTACGTCGTGCCGTTGCCGCAGTAGTCGGCGCGCAGCGCCCGGGTGCAGGCACCGAGGTAGGTCGCGCGGCCCTTCCAGGGCTTGTAGCCCATCTCGACGCACTTCGCGATCGCCATGCCCCGGCAGGCCAGCGTGATGTCGGTGCTCGTCGAGGTGTAGGTGCCGCCACCGGTGACGCCCTGGTCGTAGTTCCAGGTGCCCTGGACGGCGAGCGCCAGCGGCGGCGGGGTGCCGTCGCCCTGGTCGCACAGCGCGACCCAGCCGGTCGTGGTCTGGTACGAGATCCCGTACATCGCGACGTCGAGGTTGGTGCCCGAGCCGCGCGTGACCGAGTCGATCCGGAGCGGCAGCACCGTCGCGTCGGACAGCATCCCGTCCCAGGTCGAGCCGATGAGCTGGCTCTCGGGGACGGTCACCCCGTTCTCCACGGCCGTGATCACCGAGCCGGTCAGCACCTCGCCGCCGAGCGCGACGCCGTTGAGCCGGACGCCGTTGAGGCGAACTCCGTTGAGGCGGGTGCCGTTGAGGCGGGTGCCGTTGAAGCTCTGGCCGTTGGTCGTCGACAAGGCCTCGTTGCCAGAACCGAGCTCGGGGTCGGCCCAGGTGCAGGCCCCCGTCACCGACAGGATTGTGAGCACTAGGTCGAGCTTGGTCATCATCTGCTCCGGACGAGGGTGATCCTCGCGTGGATCAGATCGACCGCGATCACGCATCGTGCAGGGCCGCCGTGACGTTTTTCGTCTTGGTCAGGGCCGGCGCGGGGTGGCGCACAGGCGCACGCCGACCACCGGGTCGCGCATGCCACCGGTGGCCTCGTTGCGGTTGGCGAGGTCGGCGGTCAGGCGATCGTGGAAGTAGCTGCCGCCGCGCACGACGTAGCCGCTGGCCCCGGCGCCGGTGGTCCACTCGTAGGCGTTGCCGACCAGGTCGAACAGGCCGAACAGCGGCGACGGTGGATGCAGGCCGACCTCGTCGGGGCCCATGTTGTCGCTGCCGTAGGTGGCGTCGAAGTTGCCGTCCGCGAGCTCGACCTGGTCCCCGCCGGGGTAGTCGCGACCGTCGACGCCGCGGGCCGCGCGCTCCCACTCGACCTCGGTGCACAGCCGGGCGCCGGGCACCGCGCCGGTGGCGTCGAGCCACGCGGCGTAGGCAAGGGCGTCGGTCGCGGTGATCGCGGTCACCGGGAACTGGCGCCAGTCCTGGCGGGCGTGCTCGCGGCGACCGGCGTAGGCGATCGGCTCGCCCCAGGCGGCGCGGTAGGCGACCGCGGCCGGCTGGATCATGAGCTGCCAGCCGGCAGCGTCACGGGTGAGTTCGAGCGCGCCGCTGGTCCCGACCTTGGCCGCGGCCCGCGGCAGCCGGGCGGCGCGCTCGGCGGCCGGCAGGGCGTCGACGAAGCGCAGCCACTCGCCGATCGTGACCTCGTGGCTGGCGATCAGGAACGCCGGCACCGGCCGGAGATGGAACGGCGCGGTCACGAAGAAGCTGCGCCGGCCCTCGTCGTCGCCGCGGGCGCCGTAGCCGACGTCACCCGCCGGGACGTAGACGAAGCCAGGCGGGATCGCGGTCGCCGGTGGCGGCGTCAGCTCGACGTGCGACGTCTGATCGCGGGCGATCGCGACCGGCGCGCGGACCTCGGCGCGGCCCGGGCCGGTCGCGGTGACCAGGTAGCTGCCCGGCGTCAGCTCGAGCTCGGTGGTGCCAGCCGGCAGGCTTCGATCGCCGGGCGTGATCGTCACGTTGGTGCCGGGCAGGGTGGTCACGACCAGCCGGCCGGGGCTGCGCCAGCGAGCCCGACGCCCGCCGCCTGAATCGTTGGCCGGCAGGCGCGCGAGCAGCTCGTCGCGCAGCTCGTCGGCGTCATGGAGCTCGGCCAGCTCGGCGCGGTCGAGCAGCGCGTCCCCGAGCCGACCGCGGACGTCGGCGCGGCCGGGATCGCGGGCCAGGCCAGCCTCGAGGTGACTGCCGACCGTCCGCAGCGCGCGATCGGCGTCGGTGTGCGCGCGCCGCGCGCGGCGCCAGGCCTCCTCGCCGGCGGCGCGGTCGTCGCGATCGAACGCCGCGAAGGCGGTAGCGGCAGCGCTGCGTTCGAGGGCGAGCGAGGCGTCGGCGAGCTGGCCGGCGCGCTGGGCCTCGGCGAGCTCGGTGTGGACCGCGGCGTCGACCTTGCGCTGGGCCAGCCAGCGTGCGCCGCCGTAGGTGGCGCCGGCCAGGAGCAGCGCCGAGGCGGCGAGGGTGCGGAGCGCCCAGCGGCGACGGTGCTCGGCCCGCACCGACGCGCGCACGAAGTCGCGCTCGAGCGCGGTCAGCTCGGCCGGATCGAGGGCGCGCAGCTCGGCGAGCTGGCCACCGCGCCAGGTCGCGTCGGCGCCGCGCTGGACCCGGAGCCACTCGGCGGCGGCGATCGCCAGGCGCTCGCGTCGGGCCCGACCCTGGCCGTCCTGCTCGAGCCACTCGCGCAGCGCGGGCCAGCCGGTGACGAGCACCTCGTGGGCCAGCTCGTACTGCGGGGTGTCGTCAGTGTCGTGGATCGCCAGCAGCCGTCCGGCGACGAGGGCTTCGAGCACCGCGCGATCGCCGGCGTCGACGATCAGCTCGTCGGCGCTGCGCCGGGCCCGGGTGCCGACCGACGTCACCAGGCGCGCGAGCACCCGGCGGGCCACCGCGCGTCCACCCGGCGGCAGGCCGTTGAGCACCGCGTCGCCGTGGCGGGCGAGCGCGCCGTCGACGCCGCCGACCGCCGCCAGCGCGGCCTCGCCGATCACGCCGGCCTCGACGTCGCGCTCCACCCACAGCGCCGCCAGCGCGAACGACAGGAGGGGCAGGCCGCCACTGCCGGCCGCGGCGGTGGCCCCGACCAGCTCGTCGACCATGGCCGCCGACGCGAACCGGGCGCCGGCGGCCTCGGCCGGGCCGACGATCACCTCGCGCAGGCGCTCGGGCGGCAGCGGCGCGACGAAATAGAGCAAGCGGGCGAGCTCGGGGCCGAGTCTCGGCAGGCCGGCCAGGCGGGCCAGAAAGTCGGCGCGGGCGGTCGCGAGCAGCCGGACCCCGGGCACGCCCTCACTCAGCCGGGCCAGCCCCGCGGCGAGGGCGAGGACCTCGGCGTGGTCGCCCAGGGTCACCAGCTCCTCGAGCTGATCGACGAACAGCACCAGGCCGCCAGCACCGGCCCGGCGGCGCAGCGCCCGCGCCAGCAGCTCGGGATCCGCGGCGAGTTCGGTCACCAGAGTGGGCGCGTCGAGCGCCGCCGCCAGCGCGGTCAGCGGCCGCGCGCCGGGCACCATCGTCAGCGCGGCGAAGGCGTGCCCGGTCCCGAGCCCGCCTTCGACAATCGCCGGGACCACGCCGGCCCGGCACAGCGACGACTTGCCGACGCCCGAGTCGCCGGTGACGATCACGATCGACTCGGTGCGCAGCCGCTCGACGATCGCGCCGAGCTCGAGGCTGCGGCCGAAGAACATGGCCCGGTGGCCAGCCTCGAATGGCCGCAGGCCGCGATAGGGATTGCCGGTGGGGACCGGCCCGGCCGCGCGCTGGCGGGCGACCTGCTCGAGCGCGTCGCGCAGCTCGTCGGCGCTCGGATACCGGCGCTCGGGATCGGCCTCGAGGCAGCGGTCGATGATCATCGCCAGCCGGGCGTCGAAGGTCGGCGCCCGGGTGCGCAGCGGCGGTGCGATCGCGGTCGCGAGCTGGTCGGCGGGCACGTCGGCGTGGGGCGGCGATCCCACGCCTCTCTCGAACAGCACCGCGCCGAGCGCGTACACGTCGCTGCGCCGTGACGGATCGCGGCCGGCCCAGACCTCGGGCGCCATGTAGTCAGGGGTGCCGCCGACGCCGGCGCCGGCGGGCCCGTGGTCATCGGAGTGGACGACCCGGGCGAGCCCGAAGTCGACGAGCCTGGCCAGGCCGTCATCGCCGATCATCACGTTGCCCGGCTTGAGGTCGCCATGGACCACGCCCCGGCGATGGGCGGCGGCCAGCCCGCGGGCCAGGTCGAGGGCCAGGGCGAGCACCTCGGTCCACGGCGCCGGGCCTGGGACCTCGGTCAGCGCGCGGCCGCGGACGAGCTCGGTCACCAGGTACGGGTGGTCGGCGATCTCGGCGACCCGGTAGATGCTGACCACGTTGGGGTGCTGGATCCGCGCCGTCGCCCGGGCCTCGGCCAGGAACCGCTGCCGGGCCTGGACATCGGGCACTCCGGCGATGAACTTGATCGCGACCGGGCGGGCGAGGACCGTGTCCTCGGCGAGATAGACCCGGCCCATCCGGCCGGCGCCCAGCGGACGGATCACGACATAGTCGTCGAACTCCGCGGGTGGCGTGAAGCTGGACGGCGGCTCGAGCGACCGGGTGGTGCGCGGGTCCATGAAGAGCAACGGTGGACGGTTCGACCGGATGCGGCGGGGGTGAAGCCGCGCCGCCGCGCCTTGGGTCGCAGTGCGACACCACGTAGCAGGCGGCGAGCGCGGTTCGCCGCCGACCGCTGGTTGCGCCGCGTCCCGCTTCCTGGGCGCTGCGCACCCCGGCCGATCCCGGCGGATCGCGGTTCACGCGCACCGACGGCCAAAGCCCTGCCAGGACGGGTCCCCGCGACGCAAAGTCCGCACCCCCTGCGCGCCCCACTCAGGTCCAGCGCGCGATTGCGCGTTCGTTGCGGGCCCGCCCGCCAACCTGGCGTGGGTTCGAGGGTATTCGAGTGGGTGCAGCGCTTGCAGAGTGCGGCGGCATCCACTCTCGCGCTGGAGGACCGTCATGAGGTTGCTAGGTCTCGGAATCACGGTGTCGTTGGTACTCGGCGGGCTGATGGCCTGTACGGGTGATCAGGGTGACGTTGGGCCAGCCGGGCCCAACGGCAACAACGGAGATCCCGCGATCGCCGTGACCAGCCCGGAACCGGCGGGTGCCCACTGCGTCAGCGGCGGCATCAAGATCCAGGTCGGCGTCGACGACAACAACGACGGCACCCTCCAGCCCGAGGAGGTCGACGCGACGTCGTACGTGTGCAACGGCACCGACGGCACCGTCGGCACCAACGGCACCAACGGCCACAACGCCCTGGTCAAGACCAGCGCGGAGCCGGGCGGCGCCAACTGCCCGTTCGGTGGCACCAAGATCGAGACCGGCTTCGACGCGAACGACAACGCGGTGCTGGACGCGGGCGAAGTCAACGCGGCCGCGACCAGCTACGTCTGCAACATCGCCCCCAGCGGCAGCATCTCCCCCAGCACGGGCATCGTGGTGTCGATCAAGTCGGTGAGCACCACCGCCCCGATCACCGTCCGCTTCACGATGAAGGATGATCGCGGCTTCCCGCTCGACAAGGCCGGCGGGTACTCGGTCAACACCGCGATCCAGCCGCGCTTCTCCCTCGGCTACTTCACCAAGGACGCGGTCACCGGCACCGTCTCGCCGCTGACGACCTACACCAAGACCAACAGCACGACCACCCCGGCCCTGCAGCCGACCAACTACAACCCCGCCACCGCGGCCACGTACGGCACGCTGACCGAGGTCGGGCTGGGCGCCGGCGACTACTCGTACACGTTCCCGGTCGCGACCACCAACCCCGGTCCGGCCGCGGTCGCGTACGACCCTGCCAAGCTCAACGAGACCCACGTCATGTGGATGCAGGTGACCCGGCAGACGGACCTCATCTTCCCGACCAACGCCAACACCTTCTACGCCGACAACCCGTCCTACTACTTCATCCCGAGCGGCACGGGCGTCGTCGGCAAGCGCGAGATCGTCGCCCAGGCCAACTGCGACGCGTGCCACGCCAAGTTCAAGGCCGAGACCACGACCTCCGCGGCCTTCCACGGTGGCGGCCGGGTCAACGCCGGCATGTGCAACGTCTGCCATAGCCCGGACCGGGTCTCGAACCTGCTGGCCAACTCGGCGTCGTTCGTCCACCGCATCCACAATGGTGAGGACGTCGCGGTCGCGAACCGCTTCCACGCCATCGCCGCCACCTACCCGCGCGACATCCGCGCCTGCGACACCTGCCACGTCAACGCCGCCCAGGGCGGCCAGTCGCTCAGCAACCCGTCGCGCATCGCCTGCCAGGGCTGCCACGACTACGTGAGCTTCACCACCGCCGCGGCCGTGTTCTGCGGCGTTGGCGGCACCGTCAACCGCGGCCCCGACGGCCTGCCCATCCCGTGCAACCACGTCGGCGGCGCCCAGGCCAACGACAGCACCTGCGCCGGCTGTCACGGCGCGGCCGGCGGCTTCCCGGTCGCGAACTACCACAAGCCGGTCGCCAAGCCTGACCCGGCCAACCTCTGGCGCACCGGCGGTACCAACGCCAACACCAACGCCTCGTACGTGGCCGCGGGCGGCTACGTCCCGGCCGGCGCCGATGTCATCACCTACGACCTCAAGAGCGTTGACACCTGGACCGACGTCACGGTCACCCCGAACCTCAAGCGCCCGTCGATCACGTTCAAGCTCAAGAAGAACGGCGTCGATGTGGTGTTCCAGACCTACGCGCCGGCCGCGACCCCGCCGGTCACCGAGTTGATGCCGAACTTCGTCGGCTCGCCCAGCGCGTACTTCGTGTTCGCGATGCCGCAGGACAACATCACCGCGCCCGCCGACTTCAACGCCTCGGCCAGCGGCTACATCCGCAGCATCTGGAACGGCACCGCCACCGGCACCAGCGCCGGGACCCTGACCGGCCCCGACGCCACCGGCTACTACACCATCAAGCTGACCGGCGTGCAGCTCCCGGCCAGCGCCGTCATGCTGACCGGCGGCCTCGGCTACACCTACGCGCTGTCGGGCACGGCGCCCCTGGTCCAGACCAACGTCGTCGGCTACCCCTGGACCCCCAACGTCCCGGCCGACGGCAAGGCCCAGGGCGGGCTCAGCGTCCCGGCCCCGAACGTCTGGAAGGTCGCGACCGGCTACACCGCGCGCCGCACCATCGTCGACAACGCCAAGTGCAAGGCCTGCCACGGCACGCTCGGCGTCACGCCGAACTTCCACGCCGGTCACCGCAACGACGGCCCGACCTGCTCGTGGTGCCACAACCCGAACCGCACCAGCTCGGGCTGGTCGGCTGGCTCGAAGTCCTTCGTCCACGCCATCCACGCCGGTCGCAAGCGGACCGTGCCCTTCACCTGGCACGCGGTCGCGGTCGGCCCCGGCTACGGCGAGGTCGAGTTCCCGGGCACCCTCAACACCTGCACCACCTGCCACGTCGCCAACACCTACGACTTCACCAACGCGACCAATCTCAACTCGCTGCCCAACCAGGAGCTGAGCACGGTGGCCACGGGCGTCTACAACATTGACCCGCTGGTCAACTCGACCTACTACACGATCTCGCCGTACGTGGTCGCAGACGGTGTCACCAGCTACGGCGCCGGGTTCGCGTTCAACGCCGGCACCGGCGTGACGACCCAGGCGGCGGGCACCACCCTGGTGAACTCGCAGCTCACCGGCGCCTGCTCGGCCTGCCACGACTCGACGATCGCCATCAGCCACATGCGGTCGATGGGCGGGCTCTTCTACGCCCCGCGCTCGTCGGTTCCGGCCACCGGCACCCAGGAGCAGTGCATGATCTGCCACGGCCCCGGTCGCATCGCGGCCGTCGGCCTGGTCCACCAGCGCTAGCCTTGTAGTAGCTTGCGGCGGCCCCCCCCCCGGCCGCGTCATCCCCGCCAGCTCGAGCATGACCGCTCGGGCTGGTCGCATTTTCGGCGGCGCTACGTGTGGGTCTCGATCGGGATCGCCTGGCGCAGAACGTCGGGGATCTTGATCAGTCGGCCGCGCGCGAGGTCGACGAAGGCCCAGGTCGTGGTCGCGCGACAGACCACGGCGCCGTCGGCGAGCCGGGTCATCAGCGTCCGCCGCACCGACGACGCGCCCTTGACCGACTCGACCCACGTGGTCAGGCGGAGCCGCTCGCCCTCCAGCACCGGCACCACGTAGTCGATCTCGTGGCGCCGCGCCACCCAACTCGAGCCCAGACGCCGGTAGGCCGCGCCGTCCCAGCCCAGCGCGGTCGAGTGGGCGATCGCGACCTCCTGCACCCAGCGCAGGTACACC
>JAYVSF010000148.1:0-11733 GCA_043775605.1 Myxococcales bacterium | reverse complement strand
TTGTAGATGCCGGCCTCGTGCGACCACTGCATGATCTGCGCGAACTCGTCGAACTCGATGCCCTTGTGGATGAGCTTCTGCAGGCGATCGCTGCCGGTCTCGAGGCCCCACACCAGCCGGCACGCGCCCGACGCCCGGAACAGCTCGAGGTCCTCCTGCTTGAGGTGCTTGCCGTAGGCGCAGTCGCTCCACATGATCTTGAGATCGTGGCGAACGAAGGCCTCGGCCATCTCGACCGCGCGCTTGCGCGAGATGTTGAAGAGGTCGTCGGCGAACATGAAGTACGGCGTCTGCCAGCGATCGCGCAGGCGCTTGATCGCCTCGCACATCGCGTCGGGCTGCATCGACGTGACCTTGGAGAAGGCGTCGCCCGACGAGATGCAGAACGCGCAGTTCATCGGGCAGCAGAAGTTGAGCTTGACCGGCAGGACCAGGATCTCCTCGACGCCCTGGTCCTCGGTCGGCAGCTTGCCCCACTCGTCGGGGAACTTGTAGTAGAGGTCCATCGGCAGGCCCTCGAAGTCGGGCACCACCTCGGGCCGGGTGAACAGCGGCCGGTTCTCGATCAGCGTGCCGTCGGGCCGCGGATAGACCAGGCCGTTGACGTGCTCGAGCGGCGACGCGGTCGGGGCGTCGGCCATCGCCAGCTTGGTCCGGGCCGGCTCGTCGAGGACCTTGAACAGCTCGATCAGCGGGACCTCGCCGTAGCCCTGGATGTAGTAGTCGAAGCAGCGGTTGTCGTAGAAGTACCGGATCTCGCTCTTGATGGGCATCATGTGCGGGAAGGCCTCGCCGCCGAAGATGACGGTGAGGCCTCGGCCGACGAGGTGCTTGCCCATGCACAGCGACAGCACGGCCGAGATGTCGTCGCCCTCGATGCACGACAGCAGGATCGTGTCGCGATCGGCGAGGTCGGTGTAGGTCAGGACCTGCTCGACGACGTCGACGATGTCGGCGTCGTCGCCACCCTCCCAGTACTTGCGGACCCGCTCGATGTCGAGCATGAGGTCCTTGGCCGGGAACTGCTTGCCCCAGCGGTGGCGGGGGAACAGCTCGTCGGCGGCGCACTTGGCGTCGAGATCGTCCTGCCGGATGTCGAGCCCCTTGGCCTTGAGCTCGGCGGTGATCGTGGCGAGCCCGAACGGCGGGATGCCGGAGTAGTTGTACATCAGGCTGGGCGCGCGGAGGATCAGCAACTTGCGGGGCATCAGGGCACGACTCCTCGTGTCGCGGGACCTTCGCCCGTCGACGGCGCAGTGTACCATGCGCCGCCATTCTTTAGCCCAGCGATCCGACCGTCGAGCCGACCGCGCGAAGCCCTCCGATGAAACCAGTCCACGACGTCTCCGATGGTCCGCGCCCGCCCGCCGCCGCGGTCGAGCTGACCGGCTACCGGCGCCGCGCCGATCGCACGGTCCACCGCCTCGCGACCCCGCTCACCACCGACGTTCTCGGCACCGCGATCGTCTACTACACCGTCGTCGACGGCGTGACCTGGATCAGCGGCAGCGTGCGCGCGCTGGCCCGCCACCGCGGCGCGGTCACCCTCGAGCCCACGGCCCTGGCCGAGGCGCTGGCGTTCGGGCTGGTGCTGCGCGATCGCACGGTCGTGACCGAGGTTCGCTCGATCCCGCCGCACACCACGCTCCATCCCGACGGCCGGCTCGAGACCCACGCCGGACCGTGCACGACCGCGGCGATCACCGACGGCCTGGTCGCCGGCGCCCGGGTCCGCGGCGTGCTCGAGGACCTGATCGCCGCCGAGGAGCCGGCCTACGCGCTGCACTGCGCCGGGCTCACCGGCGGCCGCGACTCGCGGATCCTGGCGGCCGTGACCAAGGCCACGCCCGACCGCTGGCACTGGCTGTCGGTGACCGGCGACGGTGACGCCGAGCACGCGGGCTCGATCGCGACCGCCCACCGGCTGGCCCTGCCCCACCACGCCTGGCTGGAGTGGAAGGCCGACTACCTCGACGGGCTGATCCGCGAGAGCGCCGACCTGGCCGGCGGCATCGGCGCGGTCAGCGACGCCACGCTCTTGAGCGGCCGCTTCGCCCGCTACCGGGCCGACGTCCTCGGCCGCGCCGTCGACGATCCCGAGGTCGTGCTGTGGCTGGGCACGCTCGGCGACGAGTTCCTGGCCGGCACCTGGCTGCCGCCGCGGGTCCCGGCCGCGACGACGATCTGGGACGCGCTGACGCCGCGCACCGAGCGGCTGCCGCGGATCCTGGCCCCGGACGTGCTTGCGCGGTTCGCCGACGACGACGGCTTCTATCGCTCCAACCCGTTCGACCTCGAGGCCGCGACCGCCGACGACACCAGCTGGCTCTTGCGCCAGCTCACCCGCGGCCGGGCCTACCTGTGCCGGATGGTGCAGTCGTTCGATCGGGTGTGCCCGACCCAGCTCAACCCCTTTCTCCACCCGGCGATGATCGAGCTGGTGCTCGCGCTCGACCCGCGCCTGCGGGTCTCGGACGCGGTGCGGACCGCGACGCTGGCGTCGTTCGGCTCCGACCTCGACGGCGCCAGCGCGTACGGCTTCAAGGCCCCGGCCTACGCCACCCACGTCCTGACCGCCGTGCTCGACGAGGTCGGCCGCTGTCCGCTGCTCGACGGCGTGCTGGCGCCGGCGCTGCTCGACGGGCTGCGCGCGGGCGAGCTGCGCGACCTGGCCACCGCCGACGAGGCGGGCGGGCCGGCGTATCGCGTCCACGCCGATGCGTCGCCACTGGTCCGCAGCCTGCGCGACTACGAGCACGTGCTGACCTACGCGACGTTCGTCAATCTCCTGATCGAGGACGGGGTCACCGTCCGCGGCGTCGACGGCGCGGTCGCGGGAGGCCCGGCCCGATGAAGCGGTCGGTGCTGGCCGCGTGCCTGGGCTGGATGTTCAGCGCGGTCGACATCATCCTGCTGATCCTGTTCCAGAACGAGGTCGCGGCCGGGCTCCACACCTCGGTCGAGACCATCAAGCTGGCGATCGGCGTCGGCCTGCTCGGCAGCGCGCTCGGCGGGATCGTGTTCGCCCAGCTCGGCGATCGCTACGGCCGGGTCCGCGCGCTCGGATGGTGCGTGATCGTGTACTCGCTGGCGACCGCCGGCATGGCGCTGGCGCCCGGGGTCGGCGTCTTGATGGCGATGCGGTTCCTGTCGGGGGTCGGCACCGGCGGCGAGTGGTCGGTCGGCTTCGCGCTGATCGCCGAGGTGTCGCCGCGCACGGGCCGAGGCTGGCTCGGCGGCGTGGTCGCGGCCACGTTCAACGTCGGCACCGCGGTCGCGATCGGGCTGTTCCAGTCGCCGCTCGGCTGGCGCGCGGCGTTCGCGGTGATGGCGCTGCCGGCGCTGGGCGTGCTGTGGCTGCGGCGGTCGGTGCCCGAGTCGCCGGTGTGGACCGGGCTGCAGGACGCCCGGGCTCGCGGTGAGGTCGCCCCCGCGCTCGAGGCCGCGTACCGACGGCCGCCGCTCGCGCTGCTGTTCCGCGGGCGGCTGCGCGCGCTCACGCTCAAGACCACGCTGATCTTCGTGCTGATGAACTTCGCGTTCTACTCGTTCTCCACGACGTTCCTCGACTACCTGCAGTCGCAGGGTGGGCTCGGGCTCGACAAGGCCGGCCAGGCTCCGTACCAGGGCATCCTCAACATCACGTCGCTGGCCAGCATCCTCGCCGCCGGCTGGCTCAGCGATCGCATCAGCCGACGGCTCACCTACGCGGCGCTGTGCCTGCTCGGCGTGGTCGGCTACCTGTTCCTGTTCCTCGGCGTGCGCGGCGCGGGCGTGGCGGTGCCGACCGGGCTGATGGCGATCCTCGCGGTGATCGTGCTGAGCTACGGCATCAACGGCGTGATCGGGACCATCACGGCCGAGCTGTTCCCGACCCACCTGCGCAGCACCGGGCCCGGCTTCTGCCAGAACGTCGGCAAGGGCCTCGGCGGCCTGGCCGGTCCGCCAGTGGCCGGCATGCTGGTGCTGCGCCACGGCTACGCGCCGGTGCTGGCGATGCCCGGCCTGTTCCTGCTCGCGCTCGCGCTGCTGATCTGGACGTTGCCGCGCGCCGACGGCCGCGAGGTCCGCGCCGTCGAGGGCGACGACTACCTGACCCGCGCCACCCCCAGCGGGTGAGGCCGCGGCCGAGGCCGGGGAATTCGTCGTGGCCCTCGCCGCCGAAGGGGGTGTATCGTATGATGCAGGCGTGGGGACTTTCGATCGCAAGAGTGGCGGCAGCATCGACGTCGAGGGCGAGCGCACGTCGGTAGCCACGGCGGGCAAGCAGACCCTGGTGCAGCGCCGCTACGGCGCGATCCAGCGCAAGCCGGGCGGCGCCGAGGACGGTGCGCAAGCCCCGAGCAGCGGCGGCGGCGCCCCGATGCCGGCGCCGGTGCAGTCGAAGATGGAGCAGTCGTTCGGCATCGACCTGTCGGCCGTACGCATCCACGAGGGCGCCGAGGCCGGGGCGATCGGCGCCCAGGCCTTCACCCAGGGCACCGACGTCCACTTCGCGCCGGGCAAGTACGACCCGACCAGCACGGGTGGCCAGGAGCTGCTCGGCCACGAGCTGACCCACGTCGTCCAGCAAGCCCAGGGCCGGGTGGCGTCGACGACCCAGGCCAAGGGCCGCGCGGTCAACGACGATCCCGGGCTCGAGCGCGAAGCCGACGAGCTGGGGGCCCGGGCCGCGCGCGGCGAGCCGGCCGGGGTCGGCGCGAGCGCGCTGCACGGCGGTGCCGGCGTCGTACAGCTGAAGCGCGAGCCGATCTCGCCGGCCGGCAAGAACGTCCTCAACCTGGCCACGACGTTCTTCGCCGCGACCGATCAGAAGGTCCAGGCCGGCGCGGCCCTCAAGTCCGCGGCTGGCCTGCTCGACCTCACGGCCGAGCGCAACCAGGAGTTCGTGGCGGTCGCCAACAAGTTCGCTGCCGACGCCCACACCAGCGACGCCGTCAACTGCAAGTCGGCGTTCGACGCGCTCGAGCTCGAGGTCAAGGCCGAGGGGACCAAGGAGCAGGAGGCCAGGACCCAGGAGGCGAAGGAGAAGGGCCACGCCCTCGATCGCCACGGCCCCGAGGTCAGCACCAGCGCGCTCGAGCGCCGGCTGTTCACCGGCATCGCCCCCGACAACGTGCTGGTTCCAGCGCCGGGCGCGAGCTCGCGCTTCAACAGCTACACCGACGTCATGGAGACCCGGCAGAAGGCGGCGAAGGACCTGCAGACCGAGATCGCCGCCGCGGCCAAGCACGTGGTGACGTGGCTCGGCGCCGACTACCCGAATCTGGCCACGGCCTACGCCACCGCCCAGACCAACACGACGACCAAGACGAAGGACTCCACCGACAAGGAGAAGCTGAAGACCGACGGCTTCAAGGACAAGCTGGTCCTCCCGCCGCAGAAGCAGCAGCGGCTGAAGGACTACCAGAGCGCGGGGCTCGCCAAGGTCCAGGCCGAGGGCGAGGAGGCCACGGCCCTCGACGAGAAGGACAACCCCGGCAAGAGCCTCAAGAAGGTGCTGGCGGGCAAGACCAAGTTCAAGCTCGACATCGGCGACAAGGCCGGCCCCGGCAAGCTCGAAGGCGCGGTGACGATGGGCGAGAGCTACGGCATCACCGTCGACCACGGCAAGCCGATCGGCACCGGGGCCGAGAGCAAGGACACCGACGCGATCAAGCTCAAGGACGTCGTGGCGCAGGTCTACACCGCCGGGACGCCGCCGGTGCCCAAGGCCCTCAACGACATCACGAGCGCCCTGCAGACCCTGGGCGTGACCACCGACATCGCCGACCTCGCCAGCTTCCTCGCCAGCCCCGGCAACGTCGACACGGTGGTGAAGAAGGCCGACAAGGGCGCGAAGATCTTCAAGGCCGCGGCGAGCGCCGGCGATCTGACCAAGAGCTACACCAACTTCAAGCAGGGCGCCGGCGATACGCTGTTCGACAGCGCGGACGCGCCGCTGACCATCGACACCGCCGGCTGGGACGCGATCCAGCACTTCCCGGCGCCGAGCGGCGCCGCCGTCGGCCTGGATTAGGCGGCGGCATGACCACCTGGGACGAGGCTCACCAGACCGCGCGGGCGGCGCTCGACGAGCGGCAATGGCACCAGGCCCTGCGCGCGATCGCGCCGTGGTTGACGGCGACCACGCCAGAGCTCGACGGCGCCGCGTGGAGCGCCGCGCTGACCACGCTGGCGGCGGCGGCGAAGCCTCTGGGCGCGGCGGTGCAGGCGACGGGACCGCAAGCGGCCGCGGCGCCCGACGATCCGGCGGCGCTGTACGACCTCGGCCACGCCCTGGTCGAGGCGAAGCGGCCGGACCTGGCGGTCGCGATCCTCGCCCACGCGGTCGAGCGTTCGCCGGCGAAGACGGCCGCGCTCGCCGAGCTGGCGGCGGCGCTCGAGCTCCAGGGCCGCAACCGCGAGGTGGTCGCGGTGCTCGACGCCCACCCGGCGCTGATCGCCGCCGAGCCGTTGCTGACGTACCTGCGCGCGTTCGACGCGATCGTGGTGGCCGATCTCGACAGCGCGCGCTCGTTGCTGCCGCAACTGCACGCCGCCACCGACCAGCGCTACCAGTTCATGGCCGCCCGCCTCGGGAGCATGCTGGCGCGCGCCGACGGGTTGCGGAGCCGCGGGCGGCTGGCCGACGACGATCTGCGCGGCTGGCACTTCGTCCTGACTGGCGGTGTGCTCGTGCACGATCAGCGGCTGGACAAGACCTGGGACTCGGCGGCCCGGGTGAAGGGCGCGGTGCACGACCTCGCGCTGGTGCTCGAAGCGCTCGGCCTCGACCTCCCCGCGCTGCTGCATCCGCCCGAGCGCAACTGTGAGCTGGTGGCCCGGGCCGCGGCCGCGCTGCTCGATCGGCCGGCCACGAAGTGGTACGGCGGTGACGAACACGGGTTGCTGGTGGTCTACGACGCGCGCGACCTGATCCCCGAGCTGCGCCAGGCGCTGGTCCAGCATCGGCCCGGGCAGCCGCTGTACATGCGCGCGGCCGAGCACGCCACCGAACAGCCGACCGCGCCCGACCTCCTCGGCTACCTGTACGAGCGCAACACCTCGCCGTGGGGCCCAGGGTTCACACCGGCCGTCGAGCTCATCGACACCAGCAAGATCCCCGACGACGAGTTGGTCGCCGCGATCGTCTCGGCCAACGACGCCGACCGCGCGGAGCCGGCCGCGCTGCGTGAGTTCGTGGCGACGCTGCGCGACCTGCCACCCGAGGCCGCCCCGGCCGCGCTGCGCGCCGACGGCCAGCGCGAGCGGCTGTGGGTTGGCTCGCCGGTCGCCCGACGCTGACCGGCAGGGCCCGGCGGCGAGGGGCGATGGGCGGTCGGCGGTGATCGTGCCACCATGCCGGCGATGAGCGAGCCAACCGATCCCGAGCTGCTGGCCGCCGCGCAGGCCGGCGACGATGACGCGCTGGGCGCGCTCCTGGCCCGCCATCAGGATCAGATCTACCGCTTCGGCCTGCGCATGTGCCGCGATCCCGAGGACGCCAAGGACGTCGTCCAGGACACGCTGCTGGCGATGGCCCGCGGGGTCCGCGACTTCCGCGGCGCGTCGTCGCTGTCGACCTGGCTCTACACGATCGCGCGCAGCTACTGCATCAAGAAGCGGCGGCGGAGCAAGTTCGCGCCCGCCGAGGTCGCGACGCTCGACGACGACGCCCATGCGATCGCCGATCCCGGGCTCGGCCCCGACCTTGTGCTGGCCGGCAAGCGGGTGGCGAGCGCGCTCGAGGACGCGATCGGCGGGCTCGAGCCGATGTACCGCGAGGTGCTGGTGCTGCGCGACGTCGAGGGCCTGAGCGCGGCCGAGGTCGCCGAGGTCCTGGCGATCTCGGTCGACGCGGTCAAGAGCCGGCTGCACCGCGCGCGCGCGGCGGTGCGCGAGGCGCTGGCGCCGCTGCTCGAGGGCCCGGCCCCGGTCGCGCCGGCCGCTGGCTGCCCCGACATCGTGACCCGGTTCTCGCAGCGGCTCGAGGGCGAGATCGGCCCCGAGCTGTGCGCCGACATGGAGCGGCACCTGACCGGCTGTCCGCGGTGTCAGGGCGTGTGCCACGCGCTGCAGCGCTCGCTGAGCGCGTGTCGCTCGCTGCCGGCCGCGCCGGTGCCGTCCGAGGTCCAGCACGCGGTCCGCCGCGCCGTCCGCGAGCTGCTCACCGACCGGGCCGCCAGCAAGCGCTGACCGGCGCGAACCCTCCGGCCGCGGGCTGGCTCCCATCGGCAGGAGGTCCGCATGGCGACCGTCACCGTCACCGATCAGAACTTCGACAAGACCGCCGGGCAAGGCATCGTCCTGCTCGACTTCTGGGCTGCCTGGTGTGGCCCGTGCCGCATGTTCGCGCCGATCTTCGAGGCCGCCGCGAAGCGCCACCCCGACGTGGTGTTCGGCAAGGTCGACACCGCGGACCAGCCGCAGCTCGCCGGCGAGTTCGGGATCTCGGCGATCCCGACCCTGATGGTGCTGCGCGATGGGATCCTGCTGGCGGCCCAGCCCGGGGTGATGCAGGCGCGGGCGCTCGACGAGCTGATCGAGAAGGTCCGCGGCCTCGACATGAACGAGGTCCGGCGCGAGCTGAACGCGCTCGAGCCGCAGGCGCCCCAGGCCGCGCACCCGAGGTCGGCCTGATGTGCGCCCGGGTCGAGTGCCGGACCTGCGGCAAGCCCACCTTCGCCGGTTGCGGCGCCCACATCGAGCAGGTGCTCGGCGACGTGCCGCGCGCCCAGCGCTGCCGCTGCCGGGAGGCGCCGGCGCCGCGCATCCCGTCGACGGACCGCGCGCGGTAGGCCGAACCCTCCCGGGCCGGCCTGGCTCTCACCGGCATGGAAGGCTGGCTCGGTCCCGTGATCCTGCTGTCGGTGTGGACGGTGGTGCAGGTCTGGCTGCTGCCGCGACTCGGGGTGCCCACGTGAGCGGTCCCCACCCCGCGCCGGTCGGCGCGGTCGAGCGACGATTCGACGCCGGGCGTACAGTCCGACGGCGACGAGCCCCCTGATCCCGAGGAGCGATGCCGATGACCGACTTCGGAATGCGCAAGGTGTTGCGGGCGACCTACGACGAGGCCCTGACCCGCGTGCCCGAGGCCCTCAAGACCGAGGGCTTCGGCGTCCTGACCGAGATCGACATCGCGGCGACGTTGAAGGCCAAGCTCGGCGTCGACTTCCGGCGCTACAAGATCATCGGCGCCTGCAACCCGCCGCTCGCGCACCGGGCCCTGACCACCGAGCTCGAGATCGGCCTGATGCTGCCGTGCAACGTCATCGTCTACGAGGGCGACGACGGCCACGCGGTGGTCGCCGCGATCGATCCGGTGCGCACGATCGCCTCGGTCGGCGTGCCCGCCCTCACCGAGATCGCGACCACCGTGCGCGACAAGCTGCAGAAGGTCCTGGCGCAGCTCGAGTAGCGGGTCAGCGCGGCGGCGGCGCGGCCGGCTTCAGCTTGGCGATCGCGGTCGGTGTGGCGACGGGCTGCGGCGAGTCGCGCGCGCCGGCGCCGTCGGGCGCGACCCAGCGCACGGCGCTCACCGCCGACGAGCTGGCGCGGCTGCGGGCCGGCCTCGCGCGGCTGCGGCCGGGCATGAGCCGCACCGAGGTGTTCGCGACCCTCGCCGTCGACCTCGACCGTCTCGGGCAGACCGGCACCGGGCCGGCGGCCGAGACGACGACGATCTACGTGGTCGGCGCCGACCAGCTCGATCTGACGTGGGACGCGCACGATCAGGCGCATCCGGTGCTCCTGCGCGCGGCCCTGATCCCGCGCGCTCCGCACTGACTCGATCGAGGCCGCAGCGCGAACGGGCGCTTCGGGTGGTAACCTCCGGTCATGTCCGCGTCGCGCACCTACTCGGTCGAGGTCGAGCTGCCGGCGGAGGCCTTCCGGCACCGGCCGTGGTCGCCCGCCGAGGTGTCCTCCGACCTTCGACTCCTGTGGCTGGTGGAGCAGGTGCGCCAGCGCCGGCTCGGCTACGCGAAGGCCGCCGAGCTCGCCCGCATGCCGCAGGCCACCTTCGTGCGCGTCCTCGGCGAGCATCACGTGTCGCCGTTCGATCTCGACGATGACGAGCTAACGCGAGAGATCGACGCCGGCCTCACGCTCGGCCGCCCGTGATCGTCGTCGCCGACGCCGGCCCGCTGATCCACCTGTCCGCGATCGGCCACCTCGAGCTGGTGCGCGCGGTCTCCGACGAGGTCCTGGTGCCGCAGGCCGTGTTCGACGAGGTCGCGGTTGTGGGCGCCGGGTTGCCCGGTTCCGCCGAGGTCCGGGCGGCCTCGTGGATCACTGTCGCCAGTCCGGCGGACCTCAACGTGCTCGCGACCCTGCTCGCCAGCGGCCTCCACCGCGGCGAGTCCGCGGCGATCGCGCTGGCCCTGGAGCGCAAGGCCGACCGGCTCCTCATCGACGAGCGTCAGGGCCGCGCCACCGCCGAGGCGATGGGCGTGCCCGTACTTGGCTCGATCGGCGTCCTCATCGCCGCCAAGGCCCGCGGCCGGATCCCGGCCGTCTCACCTCTCCTCACCGCCCTACGCGCATCGGGCCTGTGGGTGTCCGACGCGGTGGTCGCCCGCGTCCTCGCCTCCGTCGGCGAAGCGAGCCATCCGGCCTGACGAGCCTCCGAGCACGGCGCCGATGATCCAGGCGCCGTGCTACCAACGGGCGGTGATCGAGCTCGTGGCCGTGACCTGTGCGTACGACCGGACGCCGGTGGTGCGCGAGATCTCGCTGGCGGTGGCCGCGGGCGAGCTGGTGGCGATCGTGGGCCCGAACGGCGCCGGCAAGACGTCGCTCTTGCGGGTGACGGCGGGGCTGTTGCGGCCGAGCGCGGGCCAGGCGCGAGTGGCGGGGCGCGATCCGGCGACCACGGCGCGGCGTGAGCTGGCGCGCAGCCTGGCGTACCTGCCGCAACGCTACGAGCTGGCCTTCCCGTTCACCGCGCTCGAGGTGGCGTTGATGGGGCGCTACGCCCACCAGCGCGGGCCGGGGCTGGAGCGGGCCGTCGACGTCGAGGCCGCGACCGCGGCGCTCGAGCGGCTCGACGCCTCGTCGCTGGCCGCGCGCCGGTTCGACACGCTGTCGGGCGGCGAGCGCCGGCGAGTGCTCCTGGCCCAGGCCCTGTGCCAGGGCGCGCGCGCGATCGTCCTCGACGAGCCGACCGCCGCGCTCGACCCCGCGCACGCGATCGCGGTGATGACCGCGCTGGTCGCCGAGCGCACCGCCGGCGCCGCGATCCTGCTGGTCACCCACGACCTCGACCTCGCCGCGCGCTACGCCGACCGGGTGCTGGTCCTGGCCGGCGGCCGCGCGCTGGCGGTCGGCCCGCCGCTCGACGTCTTCGCTCGCGCCGAGGTCGCCGCGGGTTTCGGCGCGACCTTGCACGTCGGCTCGCTGGCCGACGGCGGCCGGTTCGTGGTGGCCCGATGACGCCCCGTCGACACCGCTCGAGCGAGGCGCGGGCGTGAGCTTCATCGGCGCCGGCCGCCGGCTCGATCCCAGGCGGCTGACCGCGATCCTGATCGCGTGCGCGGCGGTGTGCGCGCTGGTCACCGTGCTGGCGCCGATGATCGGCGCCGACGGCCCCGGCAAGCGGGTCGCGCTCTTGCCGCTGCGCGCGCTGTGGAGCGACGACACCGACGGCCTGGTGTTCATGCTCCGGCTGCGGCGAGTGGTCGCGGCGCTGCTGTGCGGCGCGGCCCTGGCCGGCGCCGGCTGCGCGTTCCAGGCGGTGCTGCGCAACCCGCT
>JAYVSF010000147.1:0-1793 GCA_043775605.1 Myxococcales bacterium | reverse complement strand
CTGCAAGCCGGCAAGATCGTCGTGAGCTGCGATCGGCGATTGGCGATGATCCTTGGCGAGGTCAAGAAGACTGCGCGAAAGTTGCGACAGGTCCGGTTCGTCGATCCGGTCGCGGAGTTGGTGGATGACCTCGGCTGAGTCGCTGCGAACGGTCAGTCGACGCGGTGGACGCCGACGGTGGGCCGGCCGGTCGGGGCGATGTCGATGACCAGGAACTGGCGACCGATGCCGTCCCAGCGCTCGGGCCGGGCGCCGCCGCCGCCGGAGATGAAGGCCGGGATGCCGGCATTCTCGAACGCGACGTAGGTGTGGATATGGCCGTAGAGCGTGAGGTCGACGCCGGCGGCGGCCAGCTTGTCGAGGAGGCGGTGGGCGTCGCGCACCGAGCGGAACGAGCCGTCGCGGATGCCGACCGGATCGATCGGCGGGAAGTGGGTGAGGAAGACGTGGACCCGATCGGCGACGGCGGTCAGCCAACCGTCGAGCTCGGCCTCGGTGATCGGATCGAGGAGCGCGTTGCCGGAGTCGACGAAGGTGAACGCCACGCCGCGGAACGTGAACTGGAAGCTGGCCCGGCCGTAGCGCTCGCGGAAGCGGGCGGGATCGCCCCACAGCTCGTGGTTGCCGAGGGTGGCGTACAGCGGGATGGGCAGGGTCGCGATCTGGGTCTCGGCGAGATCGTACTCGGCGAGCTCGCCGCGATCGGTGAGGTCGCCGGTGAAGACGACGAAGCGCGGCGGAGGCGAGATGGTCATGACCTCGCGGAACACCTGGTCGACCGTGGGCAGGCCGGTCTGGATGTCGCCCATCGCGACGAAGCGGAACTGGCCGGGTGCGGTGTCGGGCGGGGCCAGGGTGAGCGTGTGGCGGCCGGCGATCAGGTCGAGGTCCTGGATGATCACGGTCGGGCGCGGGCGCGGCGCCGCCGGGGCCAGGGTGAGCGTCGGGCTGGTGAGGGTGGCGTCGGGCAGCGCGTTCTCGACGGTGAGCCGCCAGGGCCCGGGCGCGGCGTCGACGGCGGTGATGGTCAGCTCGATGACCGGGGCGGAGGCGCGGATGGTGAGCTTGCCCGGCGCGAGCTCGCGCACGACGCCGAGGCCGTCGGCGATGTCGATCACCACGCCGGCGCCCTCGCCGTGGCCGACGGTGGCGTCGTCGCGCGCGCGCTCGTCGCCGGAGACGCGGTCGCACGCCACGAGCGTGAGCGTGAGCGTCGCGAGCGCGGCGGCGACGAGCGTGGCGCGGGTGGATGGGGTCATGGCAGCTCCCGGCGGAGGGCGAGGGTGGTGAGCCAGTCGGTGCCGAGCTCGACCTCGGCGAAGGCGGTCCAGCGCCGCGTGATGACGACCTGGGCGGTGGTGCCGATGCTGCCGAAGAAGCCGGCGGCCGGACCGGCGGGGACGCCGCCAGCGAGGGTATCGCGGCGGTGATCGTAGAACACGCCGAGCTCGCCGCGCCCGCCCGGCAGGTACACGCCCCACCCGAACCGGCTGAGCAGCAGCGTCTGGACGTCGGTGCCGGCGTGGGTGTAGGTCGCCAGCTCGAGGCCGAGGCCCTCCTCGAGGTCGAGGAAGGTGCCGCGCAGGTGGCGATCGAGCTGGGCGAGATCGAGGCGGCCGTGGATCGCGAGCTCGCCGGTGGTGAGGGCGAAGCCCTGGTCGCGCTCTCCATGAACCTGGAGCGCGGCCCGGAACGCGACGGTCGTGCCGGTGTGGCGCGCGGCGGCGACGCCAGCGGCCTCGGGCGGCGGGCGTGACCACGGTCGGGTCTCGACGTCGAGGCGGCCACCGCGC
>JAYVSF010000146.1:0-3947 GCA_043775605.1 Myxococcales bacterium | reverse complement strand
TGAACTGCGCGCTCGACGCGCCGAACACGATGACCAGGAGCGCGACGGCGGCATAGCTCGCGGCCTTCACCGGTAGGGGCAGCCGGAGGAAGGCCGCCTCGAGATCGACCCAATCGCCGACCACCTGCACGAGTCCACCGACGACGCAGATCAACACCGCCACGGCCATCGCCCGATCGATCACCAGCGCGCCCGGCAGGCGCGTGAACCCGATCAGGAAGTCGACGATCGCGGGAGCGCTGTCGGCGCGGAAGACGATCCACGACAGGCACACCAGGTGAAACGTCACGATCAGCGCGACCAGGCGCCGCAGCCGTCCGGCCGGCGCCGCGCCGCCGAGCCCGTAGTGACGCTCGAACACCAGGAGCCCGCCCTGGAGCCCACCCCACAACACGAAGTGCCACGCGGCGCCATGCCAGAGCCCGCCGAGGAGCATCGTGATCATCAAGTTGCGGTAGACACCGGCCTTGGTCGGCATCCGGCCACCGCCCAGCGGGATGTAGAGATAGTCCCGCAGCCACGATGATAGCGAGATGTGCCAGCGCCGCCAGAAGTCGGTGATGCTGGTCGACGCGTAGGGCCGCCGGAAATTGTCGGGGAGCCAGAATCCCTCGAGTCGCGAGCAGCCGATCGCGATGTCGCTGTAGCCGCTGAAGTCGTAATAGATCTGGAAGGTAAAGCAGTAGATCCCGAGCCAGGCTCGCCAGCTATCGAGGCCGGCTGGATTGGCGAACGCGTCATTCGCGTACTTCGCGATGAAGTCCGCGATCACGATCTTCTTGAACAGGCCGCGAAAAATCAACTGGAGCCCGCTCTCGAGATCGGCTCGCCACAGGCGGGCCCGCTGATCGATCTGCGGCAAGAAGTCGGCCGGACGGACGATCGGTCCGGCGATCAAGTGGGGGAAGTAGGTGACGAAGAACGCGAACCGATACCACGAGCGGATGGCCTTGAGTTGCCCGCGATAGACATCGATAGCGTAGCTCATGCTCTCGAACGTGTAGAACGAGATGCCGATGGGCAGGAAGATCTTGAGTTCGACCCAGCCCAGGTGAAGTCCGACGGTGCCGGCGACGTCCTCGACCGTCGACGCGAAGAAGTTGAAGTACTTGAAGAACCCGAGCACCGCGAGGTTGGTCGTCAGCGAGATCGCCAGATAGGTCTTGCGCCGGGCCGGCGAGCTCGTGTCCTCCATCGCCTTGCCGACCACGTAGTCGACGTGGGTCGACCCCAGGAGCAGGAGCACGAGCCAGTGGTTGTTGCTGGCATAAAAGTACAGGCTGGCGAGCAGCACGAGCCAGATGCGGAGGCGGGGTACGCCCACAACGCTCCAGCTCACGATCAAGATCGCGAGGTAGAAGATCAGGTACGTGATGCTGTTGAAGGCCATCAGCGCCCGAGCACGTTCTTCGAAAGGAGACCGCGAGGGCTCTGTCGCCGTGTGCGGCGGCGTGCGTGATCGTGATCTCTACTCATGCTCTCACGGCTTCAACTCGGCCCGCAGCAGCGGCGCCAGGAGCTTCGTGTACTTCGCAATGCCGTCGCTGTTCAGGTGATTCCAGTCGAAGTAGTCGGCGTCGACCAGTTGGTCCCAGTCGGCGCGCACGTAGGGGATGCCGCGCCGCTCGACCTCGGCCCGAACCGTGGCCATGAAGGCGCGCAACTGCCGCCGATCGCCGGGGTACGAATAGTTGTAAGGCGCCTCCTCGACCTCGTTGACGATCAGCCGGACGTGGCGGCGCTGGAACAGGTCGAGGATGGCGAGGAAGTTCGACCAGCGCGCCGGGTCGGGGTGATAGGTGGCGCCCGGCAGGGGCCGCAGGTGGAGGAGCAGCTCCTGCTGCTTACGGCGGAAGTAGGCATGATCGATCTCGATGCGCTCGTAGTGACCGCGCACGTGATGCAGCGCGATCGAGGTGATCGCGCCCTCGTCTTGGTACGCCTCGATCCACGCAACGCCGGGGTCGCGCTCGTAACGCTGCCGCAGCGCGGCCAGGGCCTCGGCGTTCCGGGGCGGACCGGTCGGGGCGGCCCCGCCGACCAGCGGGACCGCCAGCGCGGCCTCGATCTTGCGCCGAATGACCTCCCGGTAGGCATAGACGTCGAGGCCAGGCAGCAACCCGATCAGGTTCTCGGCCACTGGCCGCACGCCGTAACCCCAGCCGAGGTAGCGCACGGCGTTGGCCACGCCGATCGGATAATTTAGCGGATCGTCCCGCCGGTCGAAGTTCACGTGGCCGATCGACCAGACCACGACCGCGTCCTTGCCGACGTAGGGCAAGAGGTCCTCGAGCGAGGGGTACTGGGTGAAGAACCAGTTCGCCCACATGCCGACGTTGACCGAGTGGGTCCCGAGCTCGGCGTCGAGCTGTTGCGGCGACAGGTCGCAGTAGGTCCGGCTGTCGCCGACCAGGACCAGATCGTACTCGCGGCCGTGGGCGCGGAACCAGTCGACCCGCTTGGCCAGCGACTCACTCGTGGTCCGCTCCATGATCCGTCGGACCACCAGCCCGGGTCCGATGAACGCCACGGTGAAGCACGCCAGGTAGGCGAGCAGCGTCGCTCGGGTGACCGGGATGCGGGGAGTCTCGGGCCGCACGCGAGTTCGGAGTGTCGCACGACATCCCTGCCGACCGGCCGGAGGTCCTGGGTTTCTTCGGGCGTGGGCCCGGTCACCCGCGCCCTCGCCGCACCGACGGCGAGGTGGCGATGAGCGGACCTCAGGGATACGCTCCCAGCCATGACGAACCCGAAGCGATCCAGTGCGATCCTGGCCGGGGCTCTGGCCCTGGCGATGGCGGCGTGTGGCGGCAGCAGCAGCGTCTCGATCGACGACCTCCCCGGGGAGCTCGAGGCGGCGCTGTGCAGCCGGTACGCCCGCTGCGGCTACTACGTGTCGCAGGCCGCGTGCCTGGACGACGTCAGCCTCGACATCGCCCAGCTCAAGGCGTCGATCGCCGCCGGCCGGGTCGCGTACGACGGCAACCTGGTGAACGACTGCATCGGCGGGCTGGGCGCGGCGTCGTGCGACAACACCGCCCAGGACGCACGGGTCAACCCGGCTTCGTGCGACCAGGCCATCAGGGGCACCGTCGCCGATGGCGGCGTCTGCTTCACCACCCAGGAATGTCTGAGCAAGAGCTGTGACACCACCGCCTGCGGCATGGCCTGCTGCGCGGGCACCTGCGCCCCGACCGTCGCCGACGCCGCGATCGGCGGGTCGTGCGCCAGCGCGTCGTGCGTCGAAGGCGCGTTCTGCAACGCGTCCGAGGTCTGCACCGCGCTCCTGGCCGCCAACGCCGCCTGCCAGGGCAACAGCCAGTGCGGTTACGGCCTGACCTGCGCCGCCAACGTCTGCGCCGCCTCAGCCAACCGGGGCGAGTCCTGCGCGGCCGGCGGCCGCTGCAACGACCTCGGCGATCGCTGCGACGCCACGTCGACGACCTGCGTGGCCAAGAGTGCGATCGGCGGGGCCTGCTCGATGGGCTTCGCCGGCTTCCTCGACTGCCAGCAGCCGCTGGTCTGCAACCAGACCAGCCTCAAGTGCGAAAACCCGCCGGCGATCGGCGCGACCTGCGCCTTCTCGTGCGCGAACGGCGCGTTCTGCAACGATCAGAACACCTGCGAGGCGCCCCGCGCCAACGGCGGCGCGTGCGGCAACGACGGCGAGTGCGCGAGCACCTACTGCGACGACAACGTCACGCCCAGCGTCTGCGCCGCCAAGCAGACCTGCAGCTGATCGACGATCAGACGTCGCGCGCCGTCGGCAGCGGCCGGCCGTGCGCCCCCAGCGCCGCGCGATACGCGTCGGCCCAGCGCCGCCACACCGTCGGCCGGGCGAACTCGGCGACCGCGCGCGACCGGGCCGCGCCGCCGTGGGCCGCCCGTCGCGCCGGATCGTCGAGGTAGCCGGCCAGGGCAAGGGCCAGCGCGTCGGCGTCGTGTGC
>JAYVSF010000145.1:0-15496 GCA_043775605.1 Myxococcales bacterium | reverse complement strand
CGGTTCAGCCTGCTGGAGCTCGACTGATGTCACAGATCGCACGCCGCTACTACGAGCGCGGGGTCACCGCGATCAAGAACGCCGACTACACCCAGGCCGTCGAGCAGTTGCAGAATGCGGTCGACATGTCGCCAAGCTTCGCCACCGCGCGCATCGCCTTCGCGGTCGCGCTGGCCAAGTTCGGCGACTGCCCGCGCGCTGCGGGCGTGCTGCGGGCGGGCCTCGGCCGGTCGCCGTCGCCGACCACCGCCGCGGCGATGCTCGCGACCCTGGGTGACGTCCTCACCCTCGGTGGCGACTTTTTCGGCGCCGAGGACGCCTTCAAGCAGGCCGGCGCGACTCCCGGCTTCGAGGTCCGCGCCGCGGCCGGCTTGGCCCGGGTCTACGGCAAGCTCAGCCGTCCGGCCGACGCGATCGCGCAGCTCAGTTTCGCTTCGAGCCGCTCCGCCGGCCGCGGCTAGCGCGACCGCCGCTCGACATCCGACCGCGGCCCGAGCGGCGCTCGCGGCCCGGTCAGTAAGCGTGCTGGTGGTAGCCGTACTGCTGCGCCGGCACGGCCCACAGGGTGTCGACGAAGGCCTGGGCCAGCACGACCGTGATGTTGTCGGTGCCGCCGTTGTTGTTGGCGGCGCGGATCAGGTTCTCGGCAACGACGTCGAGCGGGTCACCGGCGGTGAGGATCTCGCGGATCATCCAGTCGTCGACCAGGTCGGACAGGCCGTCGCAGCACAGCAGGTAGACGTCGCCGTGCTCGATCGGCATCGTGGCGTGCTCGATCTCGACCGCGGCGTCGAGGCCGACCGCGCGGATGATGACGTTCGACGTCGCCGGGCCGAGCTGACCGATCAGGTCGGGGCGGTCCTGGTACAGGTTGCGCAGCGAGTGGTCGCGCGTGATCGGCATGAACTGCCCGTGCCGCAGCAGGTAGGCCCGCGAGTCGCCGCAGTGGCAGATGTGGAGGATGCCGCCGTCGACCCGCACCCCGACCGCCGTCGTGCCCATGCCGTGGCAGGTGGCGTCGATCTGGGCCCGCTGGAAGACCGCGGCGTTGGCCGCCTTCATCGCGGTCACCAGCGAGTCGGTGCCCGGCGGCGGCGGCGGGTCGTTGGTCTTGAGCGCGTGCACGATCGTGCGGATGGCGAGGTCGGACGCGACCTGGCCGGAGGCGTGGCCGCCCATCCCGTCGCAGACCAGGTACACGCCGAGGAAATCGTCGTAGTACATCGCGTCTTCGTTCTGGGTGCGCTGGGCGCCCACATCGGTTCGTCCGACCGTGGTCATGACGAACCGATCGAAGACGACCGGCCTGGGGTCGAGCTGATCGGTCACGGCGTCCTCGTGGCGGTACGCATGCTTTCGAACCTGTTACGGATGGGCACCATCGAACCTTCCCTGATCACCTGCGGGGTTGGTCAGAATCGGAGGGGGCTCAGAAGCGCCAGATGATGCCGTTGGCGGCGTCGGCCTCGGCCTGGGCATCGGCCGCGGCGGTCTCGGCCTTGCGGACCCGCAACGCCTCGGCGACGAGGTCGGGCCAGCGTGCGGCCATGAACGGCGCCAGCTCGTGCCGCAGGTGGGGCGGCCGCGCGATGTAGGGCACCGGCGGCGGTCGCCAGCGCAACGCGTCGCGGATCGCGAAGGTCATGTCGTGCTCGGGCGGCACCGGCGGGAAGGCCGGCTCCAGCCGCCGCTCGAAGTCCGTCACCGGGCGGTTGAGGTCGCGCAGCACGGCCTGGGGCGCGTTGTCCTGGTCGAGCAACGCGTCGATGTCGCGCGAGCGCTCGTAGCTGCGGGCCTCGGCGATCGCCGCGGGCTCGTCGCCGTGCGGCAGCAGCGCCAGCAGCGAGCGCGGCAGGATGGTCTCGTCGATCACCTGGGCGGGCTCCGGCCGGACCGGCAGGATCGCGCCAGCCGCGCGGGTGTGGCGTTCGAGCAGGTCGACCATCGCCGGAGCGACCGCTCGCATGGCGGCCTGGCGCAGCGCGGTCCGGTCCTCCTCCTCCTCGTGGCCCATCGCCGCGCCGAGGCGCTCGAACTCGTCGAGCTCGGCCGCGGTCGGGCCGCCACCCATGCCGGCGTTGGCAGCGGCGGCGTGCACCCGCGGCACCTCGGCCAGGCTCGGGCGCAGGAACCAGCTCGCTAGCTCGGCCATCGTCGCAGGGTCGAGCGCGGACTGGAGCTCGGCCGTCGACCGACCGATCAGGTCCTTGGCCCGGAGCTCGGGCTCGGGCGTCGGCTCGGCGTTCGCCGACCCATCGTCGTCCGCTTCGTCGGGCTCGCCCTCCGGTGGCTCGAGCTCGTCGTCTGTCGGCACCGGAGGATCCTGCGGCGCCATGGCTCAGAGCTGGAGCGCGACCAGGTAGCCGAGCACGCCCACGGCAACGCCGATCATCAGGCTGATCGCCCAGAACGCGCCGGTGGCGCCGGTCGTCTCGGGCGGCACGAGCTGTCCGACGGGCACCATCGGCCCTGGCCCCATCTGCACGATCGGTCCGGGGTTGCTGACCGGGATCGCGCCCGCGCCACGCGCCGCCACCGAGACGATGCCCTCGGTGTTCTGCAGCATCATGGTCTTCGGCGGCCCGCCGCCGGGCTGCTGCTGCATGCCTGGCTGGCCCATGCCGCCGCCCATGCCCTGCATCCCGGGAGGCGCGCCCATGCCGCCCATGCCCGGAGGCTGCATACCCGGCATGCCCATGCCCTGCGGCCCGCCCATGCCCGGCTGCATGCCCGGCATGCCCGGCGACATGCCCGGACCACCGGGCGTGATGCCGCTGCCGGGCGAGGACATGACCCCGCCGGCCGCGAACGGCGACATGCCCGCGATCATGGTCTTCTGTGCGTGGTCGGCCTGGACGTAGGCACCCGGCGGTCGGGCAGCGGCGGCGGCGGGTGGGCCCATCGGCACGCCGCCCGGCGGCATCTGCGCCATCATCGTCTTCTGCTGGCCCCCGGCCTGCGGCGGCGGATAGCCGTGCGGCGCCCCGGCCTGCGGCGGCGGATAGCCGTGCGGCGGCCCACCACCCGGCTGCATCGGCGGCCCACCCCCGACCGGTGGCGGCATGCCCGGCAGACCACCACCCGGCATCTGCGCCATCATCGTGCGCGCCGCGTTGCCACCGGCGCCCCCGGCAGCGGCAGCGGCAGCGGCAGCGCCGGCCGCGGCCGCACCGGCGTTGAGCTCGGTCAGCACCTGCTGGCAGGTCTGCATCATCTCGCCCGCCGACTGGAAGCGGCGGCCGGGATCCTTGTCGAGCGCCTTCTTGACGATGTTGACCACCGCCGGCGGCAGCCCGCCCGGCAGCGGTGGGACCTCCGAGCGCAGGTGCATCTGCAGCACCGCCATCGGGTTCTCGTCGTTGAACGGGACGTTGCCGGTCAGCATCTCGTAGCCGAGGACGCCGAGCGCATACAGGTCGGAGCGGGCGTCGAGCGGCATGCCGCGGCCCTGCTCGGGCGACATGTACTGCGGCGTGCCGAAGACCACGCCGGCCTGGGTCTTCATGCCGCCGCCACCCTCGGCCAGCAGCTTGGCGACCGAGAAGTCGAGCAGCTTCACGAAGTCGGGGGAGCCCGGCATGTTCATCAGGAACACGTTGTCGGGCTTGATGTCGCGGTGGATGATCCCGATCGAGTGCGCCTCCGCGAGCGAGGCGCAGCACTGCACCAGGATCCGCATCACCCGCGCGGGCGCCATCGGGGCGCTGTTCTGGATCGCCTGCCGGAGCACCTGGCCGTCCAGGAACTCCATCGTCATGAAGAACCGGCCATCCGTGGTCTGGCCGAAGTCGAACATCTTGATGGTGTTCGGGTGCTGCAGCCGCGAGCAGGCGCGGGCCTCGTTGGAGAACCGCTGCACCCACTGCTGGTCCGCGGCCATCTGCGGGTTCAGCACCTTGATCGCGATGACGCGATCGATCGACACCTGGCGGGCCTTGTAGACGACGCCCATCCCGCCCTCGCCGATCTTGGCCAGGATCTCGTAGCGGCCGTCGAGGAGGCTGCCGATGTAAGGATCTTGCACTGTGACTCCGGAACTGGGCGTCAGGCGGGCCGCGCTGGAGCGGCGGGTCAGGGTTTGCGCGGCGCGGACAGCCGGACCTTGGCACCCGACAGCGCGTCCTGATCGGCGAGCTTCGTCTTGGCCACGGACGCGCTGGCGGTGACGCTCAGGATGACGAAGTTGGCGCCGCGGATCGGCTTGCTGTTCTTGTCGAGCACGTCACCGGTCCAGCCCTTGTCGATCGACTGCTTCGAGCCCGCGCCGATGGTGATGGTGAAGCCACCACCGTTGGCCGGCTGAACGTCGGTGATCTCGGCGAGGACATCCGGCGGCCGGTACGTGAGGCAGTTAGGATTGGTCTTGTCGAACGCGGCCGGGTTGCACGGTGGCCAGTTCTTGGCGGTGCACATCTTGAACTTCACGTCCGGGACCGGCGGGCACGGCATGGTGGCGAGGCACGCCGGGATGTTCTCGTCGGGTGGGGTCGGGCAGATGCCGGCGCAGGCCGGGTTCTTGGGGTCGGCCGGGACCGGGCAGACGCCGGCGCAGGCCGGGTTCTTGGCGTCGTAGGCCGCGGGGTCGCACGGCTTGAGCGGCTCGGGCACCGCCGGCAGCTTGGGCGGATCCGAGATCGCCACCGCCAGCCAGTCGAAGGTGTCGACCGCGTTGGGCGCGAACTCGGCGGTCAGGGTGTACTTGCCAGCGTCGCCACGCTCGGAGGCGTAGACGGCGATGAAGTACTTGCCCTTGGCGCCCTCGATGGTGGTCGCCTTCGTGGTCTTGCGCGACCGGCGCCGCTTGTTCGGCTTGACGCTGCCGACCTCGCGGTTCCACTCGTTGATGACGTCGAAGGACAGGTCGAGGCCCGGCCGGGGCGGCGTCCACTTCAGCTTGAGCTTCAGCTGGCCGGTCTGGTCCTTGGGCAGGTCGATGACCTTCCAGTCGACGCGGTCGCCACCCGGATAGGTGACGATCCCGCGGGCGCTGCCCTCGTTGTTGTCGAGAGTGATCGCCTTCGCCCCCTTGGGCTTGGCGTCCTCGCCGGACTTCGAGTCCTGGGGGACGTTCTTCGGACACGCGGAGACCAGCAGCGCGATGCCACCCAGCATCAGCGCAACCATCGCCGCACGGGCGCGACCATTGGATGGAACCCGAATCATGACGGGATCCTGCGGCCAACGCATCGGCGGTGCAAGAGCCCCGTGCAGGGAAACCGAGCCCGCGCGTCGAACGTCGACGGGCAGCCGATCATCACCTGCGCAACCGCGCGATCACTTGGCCGGCGGCCGGAGGACGACCTTGCCGGAGGCGGCGGCGTCGTCGGCCGAGACCTTGACCGTGCCCGAGCAGGTGACCGGGCCGCAGCCCGACACCACGAAGCCCGAGCCCTTGACGCCGTTGATGCTGCCCTTCCAGCCATCGGCCACGCCGGCGTTGGTGCCGGCCCCGACCGTGATGCGGGCCCCCGAGCCAGCGGGCTCGACGTTGGTGATCGAGGCCGCGATCGGCTTGGGCGCCGAGGGATCGACCGGCTCGACCGGGTCGGGCTTGGGCGGCCGGGGTGTGCCACCACCGCGCGGCGGCGGCTTCCTCGGCGGCGCCTTGGCCGGGGTGTCATCGAACGGCGGGATCGCGGCCAGGTCACCGACGAACGCGACCTGGTTGGGGAAGTCCGACTTCCACGCCACCTCGCCGCGGGTGAAGGTCGCCTTCAGCTCGACGTCGGCCGAGTCCATGCGGCCCTGCAGGTAGAGGTGGACCAGGTAGTCGCCCTCGGGCAGGTCGGGCAGCGACTTGGTCTTCTTCTGCTCCTTGGCGTCGTCGGACTCGAGGTCGCTGTGGGCGAGGACCTCGTAGCTCGGCGACAGCACCTCGAACCCGACGTCCATGTCCTCGGCGTCGCCGCCGGGGGTGATCTCGAGGTCGAAATCGAGCTTGCCCGGGCCCGGCGTGGTGACCTTGAACCAGCGGGCGCGCTTGTAGGTGGCGTAGTCGAGGCTGTCCTCGGCCTTGCCGGAGTACTTGCCGTCCTTCTCGACGAGCTTGAGGTCCTTCGGCTTCTTCCAGGGCTCCGGGTGGGTGCCCTTGTAGCCGGAGTGCTGTGGGACCTGCACGCCGCCACAGGCGGTGAGCATGGCGACCGTCACGAACCAGAGGCGATTCATGCGCGCGACGTTACCACGGGCCCCCGCGGGTTGCCGCTACCAGCCGGCCACAGAGGTGCCACCGGGTCGCCCGGGGTGGCTAGCGGTTGCGGGGGCCGGCGGTGGTGACCCGCTCCGGGGCCGACTGCTTGGCGATCTTGGCCCGCCAGTCGGCGACGTGGGCGGTGGTGATGTAGACGCCGATCCCGATGGTCGACACCGCGATCACGAGCGCGATCAGGCCAGGGGTGCGGGCCAGGAACGTGATGACGAGGGCGAGCACCACGACGGGGACGAGGGCGGTGGTGAGCCGGCGGCGCAGGCGCAGGCTCGCGGCGATGTAGCCCTCGAGGCGGGCGCGCTCGCTCGCCTTTTCGGAGTCGGACGACACCGGCGCAGTCTGGCACGATCGCGGCCGGCTGGCGGCTGTGCTAGACGGGAGCAGGTGCAGCGTTCGGTCCTGATGTTCGCGCTCGCGGCGGTGGTCGCCGGTGGCTGTCACCGCACGATCGCCGGCGGGAGCACCGACGGGGGCGCGGTCTTCGCCGCGGCTTGCGCCCAGTGTCACGGCAAGACCGGGCGCCCGCCGGCGCAGATGGCCGCACAGCTCGGCGTGCGCGATCTGACGAGCCCGGAGTTCCAGGTCCGGCGCACGCGGGTGCTGATCGAGAGCCAGGTCCGGCGCGGCTCGCCCAACGGCCGGATGCCTGCGTTCACCGGCGCGATCACCGACCCGCAGATCGCGGCGGTGGTCGAGTTCGTGATGGCGATCCCGCCCGCGACCGAGTAGCTCGTCGCTGTTCAGGCCGGCAGGCGGGAGAGGGCGGCGGTCAGCTCGGCGCGGGCGCCGTCGTCGGCCTCGCGGGCGAGGGCGGTCACGAGCACGGTGGCGATCGTCGTGGCCGGGGCGACGTCGACGACGACGAGCTCGGCCAGCGCCCAGGCGGCGTGGCCGCGGACCAGCGGCGCGGCGTGGGCCATCAGCGCGGTCAAGGCGGCGATCGCGCGGGCATCGCGGCTGTTGCCGAGGGCGACGGCGACGTTGCGCAGCAGCCGGGTGCGATCGATGCGGCGCAGCGCGGTGCGCTTGACGAACTGCCGGAGCTGGTTGGCGCCGATCGCGGCCAGCGCCAGGAGATCGGGGTGCGCGTGGTCGACGTCGCGCGGCGTCAGCTCCGCGGCCGGCGCCGGTCGCTCGCCGGCGTTCCACGGGCACACCTCCTGGCAGACGTCGCAGCCGAAGATGCGATCGCCGATCGCGGCCCGCAGCTCGACCGGGATCGGGCCATCGTGTTCGATCGTGAGGTACGAGATGCAGCGGCGGGCGTCGAGGACGAACGGATCGACGAAGGCGCCGGTCGGGCAGGCGTCGAGGCAGGCGCTGCAGGTGCCGCAGCGGGTGCGCTCGGGCGCGGCGGCGGTCGGCGCCAGCTCGACGTCGAGCAGCAGCTCGCCGAGGACGACGTAGGAGCCGAGGCCGGGCGCGATGATCATCGTGTTCTTGGCCACGAAGCCGAGCCCGCCCTGGAAGGCCAGCTCGCGCTCGGCCAGCGGCGCGGCGTCGACGCACGGTCGCGCGACCAGCGGCCGGCCCAGCGCGCGGGCCAGGTCGTCGGCGAGGGCGCGCAGGCGATCGCGCACGACCAGGTGGTAGTCGGTGCCGCGAGCGTACCGCGCGATGGTGCCGCGCAGGCGGTCGGCCGGGATCGGGCCGGGCTCGCCGCCGTAGGCCAGCGCGGTGACCAGCAGCGTCCGGGCTCCGGCGACCAGCGCCCGTGGGTCGGCCTTGGCGGCGACGTGCTCGGGGCTGGCGAGGTAGGCCATCTCGCCGTGGTGACCCGCGGCCAGCCAGGCCTGGTAGAGCGCGTGGCGCGCGCTGGCGATCACCGGGACGATCGCGACGCGGTGGAAGCCGTGGCCACGGGCCAGCGTCAGCGCGAGGTCGCGGGCGGCGACCGGATCGACGACTGGATCGACGTCGGGCGCCGCGGTCACGGTGGTCACATCAGCGGCAGGACGTCGTCGGCCTCGGCCGAACCCTCGCGATCGTCGTCCGCGGGCTGGCCGGCGAAGAACACGCGATCGTAGGCGACCGTGCAGTCCTGCTCGCGGGCCTCGGGGTACTCGACGAGCTTGCCGCGGTAGGTGCGGACCACGACCTTGTCGGGGTGCTGCTCGAGCAGGTAGGTCGGGCCGATCGGCAGCTTGCCGCCGCCGCCGGGCGCGTCGATGACGAGCTGCGGCACCGCCATGCTGTTCATCCAGCCGCGCAGCTGATCGTAGAGCGCGATCGCGGCCGCCACCGGCGTGCGCAGGTGATCGGTGCCGATCACGGTGTCGCCCTGGAACAGGTAGTAGGGCCGGACCCGCGACCGGAGCAGGCCGCGGAACAGCGCGCGCAGGCTGGGCACCGACGAGTTGATCCCGCGCAGCAGCACGGTCTGGTTGCCGACCGGGACGCCGCCGTCGACCAGGCGCTCGCATGCCGCGCGCGCCGCCGGCGTCAGCTCCTTGGCGTGGTTGAAGTGGGTGTTGACGAACACCGGCGCGTGGCGGCGCAGCATCGCGACCAGCTCGTCGTCGATGCGCATCGGGCACACCACCGGCATGCGGGTGCCGATGCGGATGGTCTCCAGGTGCGGGATCGCGCGCAGCCGGCCGAGGATGCGATCGAGCTTGGCGGTCGGCAGCAGGAGCGGATCGCCGCCCGAGATCAAGACGTCGCGGATGCGGGTCGCGCGCGCCAGGTAGGCCAGGCCGGCGTCGAGGTCCGCGGCCGTCGGTGGGTCGTCACCGCCGACCAGCCGGCGCCGGTTGCAGTGCCGGCAGTAGATCGCGCAGCGATCGACGACCAGCAGCAGCGCGCGGTCGGGGTACTTGTGGATCACGCACGGCGCCGGGTTGTGGCTGTCCTCGCCCAGTGGATCGCGCAGCTCCTCGGCGCGGATGTCGAGCTCGGCGGCGCGCGGGATGGCCTGCATGCGGACCGGGCACGCCGCGTCGTCGGGATCCATCAGCCCGGCGTAGTAGGGCGTGAGCCCGACCCGGAACATCGTCTTCGACCGGGCCAGGCCGTCGAGCTCGGCCGGCGCCAGCGCGATGACCCGGGCCAGGTCCTCGGTCGAGGTCAGCATGTTGCGCAGCTGCCAGCGCCAGTCGTTCCACTGGGCGGGCGCGACGTCCTGCTCCCGCAGCGACGGCAGGGGCGGCGCGGGCGGCGGCGAGGACACGACGGGCAGGTGCACGGCGAGCTTGGGTACCCTGGCCCCGGGGTGAAGGCAACCGCGATCCTCGCCGGCGTGGCGCGGATCGGGCTACCGTGCCGCCACAGGGAACCTCGCCACGGTCGAGACCGGCAAGCCGGAGAAGCGTCAGGTCCTGATCGTCGTTCTCGGTCAGCGCGGGCGGCGGGCCTTGTAGCGATTGATGAGGCCGCGGGTCGAGCCGTCGTGCGCGGTGATCGGGGCGTCGCCGTCGAGCTCGGGCAGGATGCGGGCGGCGAGCTGCTTGCCGAGCTCGACGCCCCACTGGTCGAAGCTGTTGATGCCCCAGACGATGCCCTGGACGAAGATCTTGTGCTCGTAGAGCGCGATCAGCGCGCCGAGCGTCCGCGGCGTGATCGACTGGACCAGGATCGACGTCGTCGGCCGGTCGCCGGGGAAGGTGCGGTGCGGCACCAGCGCGGCGATACGCTCGGGCGTCAGGCCCTGCGCGGTCAGCTCGGCGGTGACCTGGTCGGCGGTCTTGCCCATGGCCAGCGCCTCGGGCTGGGCGAAGAAGTTGGCGAGCAGGATGGGGTGGTGGCCGCCGTCGGGGTTGTGGCTCTCGATCGGCGCGATGAAGTCGCAGGGGATGAGGCGCGTGCCCTGGTGGATGAGCTGGTAGAAGGCGTGCTGGCCGTTGGTGCCGGGCTCGCCCCAGATGACCGGGCCGGTGGTGTAGTCGGTGATCGGCGCGCCGTGGCGGTCGACCCGCTTGCCGTTCGACTCCATGTCGCCCTGCTGGAAGTACGCGGGGAACCGGTGGAGGTACTGGTCGTACGGCAGGATCGCGTGGGTCTCGGCGCCGAAGAAGCTGGCGTACCAGACGCCGAGCATGGCCAGCGTGACCGGCAGGTTCTCGGCCAGCGGCGCGGTGCGGAAGTGCTCGTCGAGCTCGTGGGCCCCGGCCAGCAGCTCCTCGAACGCGGTCATGCCGATCACGCAGGCGATCGACAGGCCGATCGCGCTCCACAGCGAGTAGCGGCCGCCGACCCAGTCCCAGAACTCGAACATGTTGGCGGGATCGATGCCGAACCCGGCGACCGCCTTCGCGTTGGTCGACAGCGCGACGAAGTGGCGGGCGACCGCCTCGGGGCCGGCGCCCAGGCGCTCGAGCAGCCAGGCCCGGGCCGAGCGCGCGTTGGTGAGGGTCTCCTGGGTGGTGAAGGTCTTCGACGCGACGATGAACAGGGTCCGGGCGGCGTCGAGGTGGGCGACGGTCTCGGCCAGGTGGGTGCCGTCGACGTTCGACACGAAGTGGACGCGCAGGCCTGGCTTCCAGTACGGCCGCAGGGCCTCGGTCACCATCACCGGGCCGAGGTCGGAGCCGCCGATGCCGATGTTGACGATGTCGGTGATGGTCTGGCCGGTGTGGCCGGTCCAGGAGCCGTCGCGTACGTGGGTGGTGAACTCGCTCATGCGGGCCAGCACGCCATCGACGAGCGGCATCACGTCCTGACCGTCGACGACCATCGGCCGCTTCGACCGGTTGCGCAGGGCGACGTGGAGCACCGCGCGGTCCTCGGTGAGGTTGATGTGCTCACCAGCGAACATGCGGTCGCGCCAGCCGGCGACGTCCTGCTGCTCGGCCAGCGCCCGCAGGAGCCCAAGGGTCTCGTCGGTGACCCGGTGCTTGGACCAGTCGACGAACAGGCCGCAGACCTCGGCCGACATGCGGTCGAAGCGGTCGGGGTCGGTCGCGAACAGCTCGCGCAGCGTGCGGGCCGCGATCGTGGGCTGGTGGGTGGCGAGCGCGGTCCAGGCCGGCGACGTGGTCAAGGTCGACATGCGGGGAGCAAACCACAGCCGGGCCGCGCGGGGTACGGCGGCGGGCGCGCGGCCCCGCTATCGTCGTCGGCCCATGAAGCATTCGTCCTGTTCGCTGTCCTCGTTTGCCGTCGCCGCGGCGCTGCTCGCCACCGCCTGCGGCGGCAAGTCGTCGGCCAAGCCCAAGGCGCCCGGCACCGGCGACGCGACCGCCCCGCTGATCGATCAGGACGCGGTGAAGGCCGCCCTGGCCAACACGCCGCAGTCGAGCGTGCCCCAGTGCGGCGACCCCGCCCACGTCAGCACCACCCTCGGCGAGTTGCTCAAGGCCCAGGGCGACGCGCTCGCCCCCAGCGACGAGGACTTCGCCTGCCGGCCCGACGACGCCGGCGACGGCACCTGGGAGTGCACCTGGTCGGTGTTCGCCCAACCCAGCGACCCGTGCAGCGGCGGCAGCGCCGGCTTCCAGATCATCGCGAAGGTCGGCGCCGACGGCGTGCTCCTGGAGAACGGCATCATCTGCAACGCGCCGGGCTGAGTGACGGGCGCCGCGAGCCGGAGCCCGCTGCGTGATACCGTGGTAACCGATGACGCGGTCGCGGTCGCCACTGCACCAGATCATCGACGGGCTGGGCCGGGCCCTGCTCGAGCTCGGCGCCCACCCGGTCGCGCTCGAGCTCGAGCGCTGGGCCTTCGCCATCCACGGCGCGCTGTCGGCGCCCGGGCGCGAGTTCCACGACCACGAGCACGTCGGGGCCCTGGCGATCAGCGCCGGCGACCCGCTCGGGGTGATCGCGGCCCTTTACCACGACGCGGTCTACTTCCAGATCGATCAAGGTCCGCCGGCGACGATGCGCGCCGAGCTCGAACAGGTGCTGGTGCGCGACGCGCAGGGCTGGCGGGTCAAGCCGCCGCCGACCGCGGCCACCGCCGACGTCCTCGCGGTGTTCGGCCGGGTGCCAGGTGAGCTGGTCAGTCCGGCGACCGGGCTCAACGAGCTGGCGTCGGCGCTCGTGGTCGCGCTCCACCTCGGCGGCACCGTCGGCCGCTGGCCGCTGGTGACGGTCGCGATGAGCATCGAGCAGACCATCCCGTTCCGCGTCGATCCGGTGCCCGTGCTCCACGCCCGGGTGGCGGCGCTCGGGGTCCCGGCCGGCGAGCTGGCGGCGATGGTCCGGCAGGCGGTGCGGTTCGGCAACTGCGACGTCGAGAACTTCGCCATCGCCGATCCGGGCCAGTTCCTCGACAGCACCTGGAAGCTCCTGCCCGAGAGCAACCCGTCCTTGCAGGCGCCCACGGTCTACAGCGTGCGCGACTACCGGGTTGCGCTCGAGAAGATGGAAGGCTTCCTGGCCGGGCTGCCGGCCGCGCGGGTGTTCCACGCCTGGGACGGTGAGCCTGCGCCCGCGGTCCACGCCGCGTGGGTGGCCCAGGCCGCGGCCAACCTCGCGCTCGCGATCCGCTACCTGCGGGTCAAGCTGTACGCGATCGCGATCGTCGAGGCGCTGTGCGACGTGACCGGCGGCCAGGTCCCGCTCGACTACTTCATGGGCGGGCTGGCTCCGGGCGACGCGCCCGATCCCGATCGGATCGAGGCCTTCTTGCCCGCGGTCGAGCGCGGCGCGCACCTCGATCCAGTGCTCGACAGCTTGCTCACCGCCGGCCGGGCCTCGGAGTCGAGCTTCGACGCCGGGCCGTCGCCGCTGGCCGCGCTCCTGTACGCGACCTGCACCGGCGAGGCGCTCGAACGCGGGCTCGCGCAGGCGCGGACGGTGTGGACCGGTCAGCTCGGTGCGCGCGAGTTCCTCGGGGCCCAGCCGGCCGCGCCGGTCGCGAGCATCGCCCGGGCCGCGGCGGCGGTGGTCGAGACCCGCGCGGCCGCGCTGCGGGCGCTGGCCGACGAGCTCACCGGATCGTGAACCCGGTCACGCCGCGATCGTGAACACGATCACCCGCTGCTCGCGGCCCTTGAGCGCGTGCTCGCCGCGCGGCTCGGCGGCGGCGGCGACGTCGGCCGGTAGCCGGGCGTGGGTGGCGGCGGTGAACAGCAGCGTGGTGCCGAGCTCCTTGTTGAGCGCCTCGACCCGCGCCGCGACGTTGACCGCGTCGCCGAGGACGGCGTACTTCATCCGCTTCGCGCCGCCGATGTTGCCGGCGACCACGCGGCCGCTGTGGATGCCGATGCGCATCCCGAGCGACGGCAGGCCGCGCGACTGCCAGGCCTCGGCCTCGCCGCTCGCGTCCCACGCCGTGTTGAGCTCGATCAGCCGGGCCCGCATCGCCCGGGCGCAGGCCAGCGCGTCGGCGGCGTGGTCGTCGCTGGCGACCGGCGCGCCGAACACGGCGAGGATGCCGTCGCCGAGCAGCTCGAGCACGCAGCCGCCGTGCTCGTCGATCAGCGTGGCCATGACGTCGAGGTAGGTGTTGACCAGGGCGATGACGCGGGTCGGCGCCAGGTGCTCGACGATGGTCGAGAACCCGCGCAGATCGCTGAACAGCACCGTGACCTCGCGCAGGTCGCCACCGAGTCCGGCGGCCTCGGGGCTGGCCAGCACGGTGCGGGCGACGTCCTCGCTGACGTAGCGGCCGAAGATCGAGCGGATGCGCTCGCGCTCCTGCAGGCCGGCGGCCATGCGATCGAAGTGGGCGCCGAGGATGCCGAGCTCGTCGCCGCGATCGAGCGCGACCCGGGCCGTGAGCTGACCGTCGGTGACCGCGCTGGTGGCGGTGACGATCTTCTCGATCGGCCGGCGGACCTGGCGACCGACCAGCGCGCCGATGCCGAGCAGGGCGAGGGCGGCGGCCCCGAACAGGAGCAGGTTGCGGATGATGACCTCGCGCTCGCGCAGCGCGATGGTGCGGGCGGCGATGTCGACGCCGACGATCGCGACCGTGCGCCCGGTGTCGTCGACGATCGGGGCGTAGCCCGACAGCGTCGGGCCCCAGGCGTCGGTCACCGCCCGGGTCTCGACCTGCGGGCCATGGACCGCGGCGATCAAGAGCGGCACGTCGCTGGCGTCGTAGGTGGCGCCCGCGGTCTCGGTCTGGCCGGCGCGTCGGTCCCAGTCGCCGGCGAACCACATCTGGCCGGCGTCGTCGACCGGCACCAGCACGTAGACCGCGACCACCTCGGGCTGATCGCGGCCGACGGTGGCGAGCGCGGCCATCATCCGCCGCCGCGCCGGCGTCGGGCCCTCGGCGGTGGCCAGCGGGATCGCGGCCGGATCGATCGCGCTGGCCAGGGCCACGCTCAGCGCCCGCAGCCGCGCGCGGAGCAACGTGTGCTCACCGGCGACCGCGCGGCGGTAGGCCAGGATCGAGACCACCGCAAGGATCGCGAACAGCGGCAGCGCGAACAGCGCGGTGGTGCGGACGTGGAACCGGCGCCACGCCCGCAGCTCGCGCCCGGCCAGATCGTGCATGGCGCCAGCGTACTCGGTCCCGCGGTCGGTCAGGCCGTCGGCGGGATCAGCGGCGTCGTCGCGACCGGCGCGCCCTCCGGCAGCGTCGACGGCGGGGGCGGGGGCGGCGGCATCGCGAGCGCCGACGGCTCCGGGGCGATCTCGACCGCGGTGAGCGAGGCGACCCGGCGGCGGAGCCCGTCGAGATCGGGCGCCGGCTGCAGCGGGACCGACCACAGCCGGACCGTGCCGTCGCCGCTGGCCGAGGCCACCTGGTCCGCGCCGATCCAGGTCACGCCCCAGACCGGGCCGACGTGGCCCGACAGCACCCGGCTCTCGTGCGTGGCCAGCTCCCACACCCGCACCGTGCGATCGTAGCTGGCGGTCGCCAGCCGTCGGCTGTCGGCGGAGAACGCCATGTCGAACACGCCATCGCGATGACCGCGCAACGTGGCCTGGACCGCGCCGGTCCGCGCGTCCCACACCCGCAGCGCGAGGCCCTCGATCCCGGCCACCAGCCCGCGACGGTCGGGCGACATGAACAGGTCGTAGGTGGCCCGCGCCGAGTCGGCCAGCCGTAGCACCGCGCCGGTCGACGGCTGCCACAGCCGGAGGCCGATCTCGTCGACGTCCATCTGACCGTGGATCAGGATGCGGCCGTCGCCGGGCACGTACGCCGCCTCGGCGGTGTCGGTGACGCCGAGCTGGGCCCGGGTCATGCGCGCCCGCTCGGCGCCAGTGGTGGCGTCGATCACGTGGAAGCCGGCGCGGTCCTGGATCACCGCGCTGTCGCCGGCGACGTCGGCGATCACCAGCGCGCCGGGCGCGGCGTGCGCGATCGCGCGCGCGCTGTCGCCATCCTGGCGCCAGACCGTGCCGTTGAGGTCGGCGCCGAGGAGCACGCCGCCCCGGCCGAGGCTG
>JAYVSF010000144.1:0-3450 GCA_043775605.1 Myxococcales bacterium | reverse complement strand
GGTCTGCAGCGCGATCGCGGTCTTGGCCAGCACGACGCCCTCGAGGTGGGCGCCGGCGTGGACCGTGACCCGACCGGCGACCTGCCAGACGATGTTCTTGGCCTGGGCACCGCCGGCGAGGATCACCTTCTTGGCGGCGCTGACGTCGAGGTCGTTCGAGATCTGGAAGATCCAGGTGTCGTCGGCGCCGCCCGCGATGGTGACGTCGGCGGGGATGGTCACGCCGGTGCCCCACTTGTAGAGGCCGGGAGCGAGGGTCAGGCCGGCGAGGTTGCCGGCGCCCTGGTTGAGGAAGTCAGGCGTGGTGCGGCTGGCGGCGTCGGTGTAGGCGGCCTGCATCGCGAGCACCGCGGTGGTCAGGTTCGACGGGGTCGGCACCGCGTAGTCGGCGGCGAAGACCCTGGCCGGCGCGACCACCGACACCGACGTGGCGAACACGTTGGTCGGGTCGGCGACCAGGGCGAAGCCAGTGATGAAGCTCGCCGCGGCCGGGCTGAGGCCGAGGTTGCCGCCGGTGACCACCGAGCCGGTGACGTTGGTGATCGCGGTCTTGGCCAGGACCACGTAGCTGGCGACCGCGGCGTTGTTGGTGGCGGTGCCGAGCTCGACCACCGCCGGACCATCGCCGATCGGGTTGGCCGGGTTGTTGGTGTCGTCGCCGGTGCAGCCCGCGGCCAGCACGGCCGCGCAGGACAGAAGGATAGTCGAGAGGTGCATGCCGGGCCGTAATGCACCGCGCGTGCCGCCGTCGACGCCAGCAACCGCGCGCAGTTGCCGCCGGTCGTGCGCCAGGCCTGGGCGCTGCCGCACGGTGGGCGGGCGGGCCCGCACGCCCGCGCGGCGACTACTTCACCGGCGCGATCGTGACGTCGACGTAGTCGACCGTGCCGTCGCCGGCGCAGCTGTTCTGCATCTCCTGCAGGCGCCAGAACTTGCGGCCGCCCTTGATGAGGAACGTGAAGTCGCCATCGCGGACGCACGGCGCGCCGCCGGCGATGTGGGTGGTCTGGGTGACGATGCGGCCGCGCATCGTGAACTGCTTGGCCTCGACCTTCGTGATCCAGCCCTCGAGGGTCACGAAGTTGCCGGTGGCGGCGTCGCGCTGCTCGCCCTGGATGCGGACGTAGCTGGCGTCGTTCCAGATCTTGACCGCGCCCTTCAGCTTGGTCTCGATCCACTGCAGGGTGAGGCCGTGCTTGACGACCAGCTTCTTCAGCGCCGCCTTGTCCTTGACCTGCGGCGCGGTCGGGACCTCGTCGAGGACCGGATCGGCGTGCGCCGGCGATGGGCCGAGCGGCGTGAGGTGGAGGGCACAGACGGCGACGAGGGCGGACAGCAGCTTCTTCATCCGCCGCACGTTAGTCGAAGACCCGCTCCGGTCGCAGCTGCGCGGCCGCACGATCTCGCCCGGGCGGCCGGCGCCGGGATCCGACGCCCCTGGCCCGACCGTGACGCGACCGACGGCGTGGCAGGAGACCGACCTCCGCATCTGATCGTGGAGCGAACGACGCAGTGGATGACGCCCCAGCAGAAGCAGTGGACGTGCGCAACGACTCCCCCGCGAAGCACGCCGAGCTGACCCGGGCGGCGCAAGCGGTCGCCGGTTGACCGCCGCGCCTTGCCAGCCCGGCCGGCTGGAAGGTGTGATGCTTCGTGACCGCCGACCGCGTGGCGGTGCAGTCACCGCTCGAAGCGCAGCTCCCGCGCGACCCGCTCAGCGCTTCGCGCAGGCCTTGCCGTAGATCGTCGTGGTCGACGCGCTCGCGACCGACTTGCAGACGTAGCCGGTGCCGCAGCCGGCGTCAGCGACGCAGGCCGCCGTGCACTTCTTGCCGCCGGTGGTCGCCACGCACAGGTTGCCCGGGCCGCCGCACTGCGTGTTGGTGGTGCAGGCGGTGCCGAACTTGGCGACCTGGGCCCACGGCACGACCGTCGGGTTGTCGTCGATGCCGTGCATGCCGTACATCGAATTGAAGCCGTACGACTCCCCGTCCATCTTGGTCAACAGCGACGACACCGGCTGCGGCCGCAGCCGCTGCTCGCTGTCGTGGGCCAGCAACGTCGACACGAAGTCCTCGACCGTGACCGGCGTCGACGCGTCGGAGAACGACGTCGTCGTGAGGATGTCGACGTTCTTCCCCGTCTTGTTGGGGTTCTCCTTGAACGCGGTGCCGATCTGGTAGGTGTCGCAGCCCTCGGCCAGCACCACCTGGTAGCGATCGCGCGGCATCGGCGCGACCCGGATGTCGGCGTCGTCGAGATCGCCCTCGTCGGTCTTCTTCCAGTTGGCCAGCGCGAAGCCGTAGAACGGGCCCGAGTGGCCGGAGTAGATGATGACGTCGCGGTTGGCGACCGAGCCCATCGCCAGGCCCTCGAGCACGCGGCCGCCGGCGTCGGTGTCGGGGTCAGTGTTGGTGCCCGGCTTGCCGAAGTAGATGCGGACCTCGACGGTGAGGGTCTGGCCGTCGGCCTTCATCGTCCTGGTGAACGGCCCCGACGTGGTGGTCAGCTTGTCCCAGCTCGTCACCGGCGCCTTGAAGCCTTGATCCTTCAACCAGGTGAAGAACAGCTTCGAATGCTTGAGGTGGTAGTTCGAGTGGTAGTCCCAGCCGAAGAAGACGTCCATGTCGAGCTTGCCGTCGGCGGTGAGCCGGGCGAGGTCGAAGAAGCCGTCGGTCGACGCGGTCTCCTTGCTGATCGCGAAGGTGAGCTTCTCCTTCTGCGCCGCGGGCACGGTCGCCGGGTTCCACGCCTCGAACGGCGCCTGCCGGTACCACTCCTCGTTGGTCACCAGCTGGGCCATCTGGGCGTTGGTCGGCCGGCCGATCTCGAGGTCAAAGACGGTGGTGGCGCCGACCTTGCGGGTCGGCAGCTTGGAGATGAGGTTCTTGCTGCCGGCGGCGAGCTGCCGGAACTTGAAGTCGAAGGTGCCGACGACGTGGCTCTCGCGGATCTCGAGGTCCTCGTAGGCGCCGGCCTTGGCCATGCCGCCGAACCCGCCGAACTTGAAGTTGGCGTCCTCCTCCTCCTTGTCGACGAGGTACTGAGTGATGAACCAGGCGATCGCGATCTGCTTGTAGGCGACCAGCTTCTTGGCCTCGACCAGGCGCGCGGCCGGGGTCAGCGTGTTCATCGCCGGGTCGAGCACCACCTGCGAGGCGCCCTCGAGCCGGTACTCTTGTGCCGACAGGCTGAAGAAGTCGTCGGCCTTGCCGTCGTCGACGAAGATGCTGTCCTCGGGATCGCCGGCGGCGCCGGAGTCGGTGCAGGCGGTGAGCCCGGCCGAGGTGAAGCCGAGGGCGCCGGCGAGCAGGAGCGGGAGCGTGCGCATGGCCGGGACAGTAGCCCAGCCGCCGGGCCGCGCGACGCCGATCCGACGGCGAAGCCGGCGGTGATCATGGTCAGTGGCCGGACCAGACCTGGGGGGCGCTGGCGCTGGACCGGGGCCGC
>JAYVSF010000143.1:0-5182 GCA_043775605.1 Myxococcales bacterium | reverse complement strand
CTCGCGCAGCAGCACCCGGCCACCGTCGACCACGATGTGGCGGAGGACGAAGTCGTTGCGGCCGAACATCAGCGAGTGGAGGTCGAGGTCCATCGAGATGCGCGGGCTGGCCAGGACCGAGACGTCCTTGTCGTCCCAGATCTCGACGTCGCGCAAGGTCACCGGCACCCAGCCGCCGGTCACGACCTTGGTCAGCGCCGACGCCGGCCAGTCGACCGAGCCGATCGCGATGCGGCCGCGCATCCGCTGGTTGAGCATCGTCGACAGGCTGTCGCCGAGGTCGGGCCCTTCGAACTTCACCCGCAGCAGGACCAGGCCGGCGCCGAGCAACAGCACGACGCCCAGGCCGATCGTCACCAGCCACCGGCGGAGGTGCACCTGAGGCCGCGGGATCGCCAAGCTCGTCGAGGCTACCACGGGCACCCAGGGTCAGGCTCGGCGGCGCGATGCGCGGGTGACGGCCCGATCACGGCCGGCAGGAATCGCCGGCGGGCCGGGTAGGTTTCGCTTGCGGGTGGCCGCACGACCGCCCATAACCGAAGACAGACCTCGACCTCGACGGGAGCCCGCTCATGCCGCCGACCGACTCGATCGATGACGTTGCGTCCACGCCGGACACCGCCGCGCCGACCTCACCCGGTGCATTGACGCTCGTGCGCGAGGTCCAGGGACCTGGCAGCGATCGCAGCCGGGTCGCCGGCCTTGCGATGGTGTGCTCGGCCGCCGGCGTCGCGCTCGGCTTCGCCCTCGCCGGCAGCCTGTTCGCGGCGATGGCGCCGCAGTCGCGCCCCGCGATGGGCCCGGCCGGCTGGAGCCACTGCCCCGGCCACGACGGCTGGCACGCCGGCGGGATGCGCGGCGACGGCTATCACGTCGACAGCCAGCCACGGCCCTGGTTGGGCATCACCGTCGACGTCGGGGTCGACGGCCGCCGGCCGTCCCCGCCGGTGCTCACGGGCGTGTTCTCGGGCGCGCCCGCCGCCGCCGCCGGGTTGCGCCCGGGCGATCGGGTCACCCGCTTCGACGGCGAGCCGGTCGAGACCGCCGGCGAGCTGCTCGGCCTGATCCGTGCGCACCAGCCCGGCGATCTGGTCAACCTCGAGGTCGACGGTCGCGACGGCCGCCAGGTCGCGATCCAGGGCCTGCGCCTGGCGACGATGCCGCTGCCGGCCCGCTGACAATCCCGGCTACTGGGTACAGAAGTTCGCGGGCACCGGCGACGCGGTACCGATCACGACGCAGGCCGAGACCACGTCGTCGGCGGTCTGGAACGACACCGAGACGTTGTCGCCGTCGCCGGCCGGGAACGGCTGGGACGGTCCGACGCTGCCATCGGCGCGCGCATGGGCGATGACGCCGACCTCGCGCGTCCGATCGTAGACATAGACCAGCGCGCCGGCGTAGTTGACCTCGGGTCCGTACGAGAACGTGGCGGTGCCGGTCGCGAGGTCGATCGGGATCCGCATCTCGGACGGGTCCGGCGGCGGGATCGGGATCGACGGCGTGATGCAGCCGCTCGCCAGGGCCGCGCTGGCGGCGGCGATCAGGACCCAGGTGGGGGGCAGGCCAGAGGACACAGCAGACGACACGCTTCCGATGAGTGCAAGAGGGAGTCCGAAACTGTCAAACCCGCCAGGCCGCGCAGGGTTTCGATATCACTCGATTCCGTGCCTGGTCTGGCGGGTCGCGGGCCTGACAATGCCAACCCGATTGCGTCGGTGCCAACTCGATTGGCACGTCCGGGCCGCTGCGGCGGGCTAGCGAGTGCGCTTCACCTTCATCGGCAGCATGATCGACACGCCGAAGCCGGCGAACAGGTGGTGGAGGAAGCGCGCGTCGCTGTTGTCGACGAACAGGTCGGCGTTGAAGTCGGCGCCCGACGGGTTGTCGGTGAAGGCGTAGTCGCGGACCGCCAGGTCGACGGCGACGAAGTCATTGATGAACACGTGGAGACCACCGCCGAGGTAGAGGCCCGGCCGGAAGCCGCTGTTGAGCGGGGCGTCGTTGTTGGGGTTGTCGTCGGGCACGATCGGCGGCACCGCCGTCATGTCGTTCAGGCCCGGGTGCGGATCGTTGCAGATGGTGGCGGCACAGCTCGAGCTCAGCGAGGCGAACGCCAGGCCGCCCTGGAAGTAGAAGTCGAAGTTCACGAACGCGCGGCCGAAGGCGGCGAGCTTGCCGTACCAGGGCGTGACGCTGACGTAGGCCGCGCCGTGGAACGGCATCTTGTTCAGGTGCTGCGTGAACTCGGTCTTCGACGGCTCACGGGTCGCGTTGTCGACGTTGGGCTCGAGGGTCTCGAGCACGCGGTCGGTCAGCTTGGTGTTGATCGACGCCGAACCGACGCCGATGAACCCGAGCGAGAGCATGTCGCCGAGGTGGTACTCGAGCTTGATGCCGCCGCCGATGATGGCGCGGAAGTCGGCGTTGATCGTGGCCTCGAACAGCGGGGTCGCCTCGAGGCGCTTGGCCACCAGCAGCAGGCGGTTGCGCACCGCCGGCTGGCTGTCGAGCTTGCCGTCGGCGTGGGCCACAGACGCCGTGAGGGTGGTGCCGAGCAGGGCCGCGGTCGTGACCAGGCTGATCGCCTGGCGCAGCGGATGAACAGCGGTCGACCGGGTCGTCGTGAGCGTCGTCGTCATGGGGCTGGCTCCTGTGGACCGGTCGATCAGCGGAAGGTGGAGTACTCGAAGGTCGGCGGGATCCAGAAGCTGACGCCGAGCTGGAACATGACGTTGTTGATGAGCGAGCCCGACGCGTTGGCCTCGGCCTGGGACGCGGTGGCGTTCATCGTCTGGCTACGATCGGTCGGCTCGAACTTGTCGACCATGATGTAGTCGCGGATGCCCAGGTTGATCGTGGCCCACTTGGCCATGAAGAAGCGCATCGACGCGCCGACGTTGGGCGTGATGTTGAGGTTGGTGAAGCCGGGGAAGCGCGGATCGCGCGGCACCACCTCGGTCTGGGTGAAGCCGACGCCAGCGGTGAAGTAGGCCTCCCAGTGGACCAGCTTCTTGTCGAGGACCGCGAACTTGCCGTAGACCGGCACGTAGTGGAAGTTGAGGGCGCCGGCGAGGTTGTACTTGTTGATCGTCGGCAGGCGGCGGGCCTGACGACCGACCAGGTCGAACGGCTCGCGGAACTGCTTGGCGAAGTACTGACCCTCGATGCCGACCGCGAGGACGTCGGTCAGGTAGTAGTCGAGCGACGCGCCGCCGGCGTAGTGGCGGACCATGTTGTCGTTCATGGTCGTGGCCAGGAACGGCATCAGGTCGACGCGCTTCAGCTTGAGGAACGGCTTGCGCATCACGACGACGATGTCGCTCCACGACACCGGGCGCAGCGCGCGGGCGGTGTCGGCCTTGATCGCGTCGCTCTCGGTGTTGGCGAGGTCGGCGTCGAGGTCCTTGTCACCCTTGTTGGCGTCGTCGCCCTCCATCTCGATCTCGCCGTCGTCGGCGGGCGGCTTGTCGGCGTCGTCGCCGTCCATCTCGATCTCGCCTTCGTCGTCGCCCGCGGGCTTGGGCGTCGGCGCCGGGGCGGGCGTCTTCTTCTTCGGCTGCGCCGTGGCCGTGCCGATGGCACCGACGGTGGGACCGACGACGACGAGCGCGCCGACGATCAAGGCGACGGTGGTGAGGAACAGGGACTTGCTGGTGGTCGTGCGGCGCATGGATTCCGCATTCTCCCGGGGAGGGGTCGACGAGTCGCGGGCAGGCATCAGGGCCGGTGGGAAGCGGGGCAAAGTCCGAAATCCTGTTGAATTTCGATAAGTTAACGTTGCTGCTGCCCGGCCTGGCGCACTATAGCACGCAGGTTTTTGCGATCTCAAGGCTACCGGGCTCGATCGGTGTGGAAGGGCGCGGGGTTGCGACCTGCACGCCGGACCGCGTCCATGTAGGTGGCGCCGGACGGGCCGACTCGTCACGCCCAGCCGTCGAACCTGCGCACGCGGGACGGGTCACGACTCGCCCGCGTCCTCGTACAGCGCCGCGACGAAGGTGCGGGGATCGAACGGCCGCAGATCGGCGATCTTCTCGCCGATTCCGACGTATCGGACCGGGACCTTGAGCTCGTCGCAGATCCCGAGGATCACGCCGCCCTTGGCGGTGCCATCGAGCTTGGTGATGACGATCCCGGTGATCTCCATCGCCTCCTTGAACGTCTTGGCCTGGGTGATCGCGTTCTGGCCGGTGGTGGCGTCGAGCACCATCCAGGTCTCGTGCGGGGCCCCGGCCAGAGCCTTGTCGGCGACCCGGCGCACCTTCTTGAGCTCGTCCATCAGCTCGGTCTTGGTGACCAGGCGGCCGGCGGTATCACAGATGACGATGTCGAAGCCCTCGTCGGTACCGCGCTTGACCGCCTCGAAGATGACCGAGGAGGGGTCGCTGCCGGCCTTGCCCTTGACCATCGGCACCCCGGCGCGCTGGGCCCAGACCTCGAGCTGCTCGACCGCAGCGGCGCGGAAGGTGTCGCCGGCCGCCAGCAGCACCTTCTTGCCCTCGAGCGTCCAGCGCGCCGCGAGCTTGCCGATGGTGGTGGTCTTGCCGACACCGTTGACGCCGATGGTCAGCAGGACGAACGGCTTCTTGCCGTCGAGCGCGACCGGTGGCGCGCCGACGTCGAGGATGCGGGTCGAAGTCTCGCGGATCTTGGCCCAGATCTTCGCCGGGTCGGTGAGGTCGTCGCGCGACAGGTCCTTCTTCACCGACTCGAAGATGCGGTCGGCGGCGCGCGGCCCGATGTCGGCGGTGAACAGGACCTCCTCGAGCTGCGGCAGGATATCGGCGTCGATCGTCTTCTTGCCGAAGATCTTGCCGAGCCGGGCGACGAAGCCGCCGCGGGTCTTGGCCAGGCCCGCGCTCCAGGCCGCCTTCTCGGCAAGGTCGACGGGCCCCGCGGCCTCGCCGCCGGCCCTGCCATGGCGCGGGGCCTCGTCGTCGTCCTCCTCCTCGTCGTCGTCTTCGTCGTCCTCAGGCTCGGGCTTGCGCGTCGACTTCGGCGCCGGCCGCAGCGGGGCCCGCTTGCGCTCGCGCGGCTTCCGCTCGAGGTCGGGGCCGCCGGTGACCCGGTCCTTGATCGACTTCGCGCTGCGCTCGCGGCTCTGCTCGCCGGCGCGGCGCAGCCAGAGGACGAACGCCGCGACCCCCGATAGGACGACCAGCAGCGTGATCAGCGAGGA
>JAYVSF010000142.1:0-20823 GCA_043775605.1 Myxococcales bacterium | reverse complement strand
ATTCGAAGATTTCGAACAACTGAGGGCTCCTCCAGCTCGGTGTCCTCGAACACCTTCTTCAGGTGGTAGTTGATCGTCGGCACCTCGACGTCGTAGAGCTGCGCCATCATCTTCTGGCTCAGCCACACGTTCTCGTCGGCGTAGGCCGCCTCGACGCCGCCCGCGCCGCTGGCCGCCACGAACGTCAGGTACTCGGCCGCCGAGGAGCGCACGAGCGACGCGGTCGGCTTCTGCTTGCGGGTCACCTGGTCCGCCCTCGTCCGCGTGCGGCGAGCGCAATCACGTCACCACCGCCGCACGCCAGGGCGTCGACATCACCGTCGACCACGGGGCAGACCGCGGAGCGGCGGCAGGCGATGGCCCTCGAAGACGGTGACGATGTCGATCCGCGGGCCGCGGATCCAGTAGACGACACGGTAGTTCCCGACGACGCACTCGCGGACGTCGTCGCGATCGAGCTCGGGTACCTTGCGGCCGGATCGCGGGAAGCCGCCGACCTTGTCGCCAGCGTCGAGGAGCTTGTCGATCCACCGCGCCGCAGCGATCGGATCATCGCGCTCGATGTGCGCGCCGATCTGCTCGAGATCGGCGGTGGCCTGCGCGGTCCAGACAACACCGATGCGCCGGCCGCCCGCCCCACGCCGTGAGGTCACCGCTGCTTGCCGGGAAAGCGGGCCTGCATGTGGCGCCTGACGGCGGCGTGTGACTGCACGCGCCCCGCGACCGCATCGGCCATGCCCCGATTCACGACGTCCATGAACCGGCCACGATCGGTCAGCTCGTCGAACGCCCGTGGCGACAGCAGGACGCCGGCCGGCCTGCCATGCTGAGTGACGACGATCGGCGCATCGGTCTCGGCGAGTCGCCTGAGGCACTCGGCCGCCTCGGCCTTCAGCTCGCTCACGGGGACAAAATCTTGGGCGATCTTCAGTACGCGCATCGGTCCATCTTTCGTACGAACTATAGACCAACCGCGGACGAGCATCAACCTGCCATGGCGGCGCGACTCCCGAAGCCCGAGCCGCCTTGGCCTCCCATGATCCGATCGTGACCGTGGACCGAGCGGCCCTGCGCCATGGTCGGGGCATTGCCACGCCAGGGTGGCGTACGCGTGCGAAGACGTGCGACCCGTGGTGCGCGCGGCGCGCGGGCGCGGATACACTCGCCGGCGATGACGTTCAAGCGCCGCGTGCTGTCGGCCCTGGGGAAGGTCGAGCTGCTCGAGCTCGCGCGCGGCCTCGAGCTGGACGTCACCACACGAATGTCGGTCGACGAGCTGCGCGACGCGATCGCGAAGAGCAAGCGCGCCACGGTCGCCGCGATCGCGCAGGAGTCGCTGCCGCGCGACACCCTCAAGGAGATCTGCCGGGCCTGCGGCCTCGACGACGGCGGCACCGCGAAGGGCCCGCTGGTCGAGCGCATCGTCGCGGCGTCGGCCAGTACGGGCTACAAGATCGATCCGCAGGCGGCGAAGGGCGGCGTCGCTCAGGATGGCCGCCCGGCGCTCAGCTCGCTGACCAAGCTGTCGGCGGACCGCACGCCCAAGGTCAAGCCGCGGCGCCGCGCGGGCGTGCCCGAGTCAGAGGCGGGAGGAGATCCGCTGGCTGGCCGAGCGCGACGGCCTGGTGGTCGGCGACCTCGGCTGCGGCGAGGCCCTGCTCGCGACCGCGGTCGCCGCGCGCCACACCGTCCACAGCTTCGACCACGTCGCGATCGACGCCCGCGTGATCGCCTGTGACATCGCCCATGTGCCGCTCGAGGACGAGACCCTCGACGTCGCGGTGTTCTGCCTGTCACTCATGGGCGCGAACTTCACCGACTACATCCGCGAGGCCCACCGCTGCCTCCGCCTCGACGGCATGTTGCACCTCTGGGAGCCCGCCAGTTACTTCGACGACCTCAAGAAGTTCTGCCGCCAGCTCGCCCGCCTCGGCTTCGAGGTCACCGAGCCCAGCGTCGAGGGCACCTTCACCCGCATCTACGCCCTCAAGAACACCAAGACCGTCGACCCCGCCCTCGTCCTCCCCTTCCGCGGCGCCTCCTGACCCAGACGCGTCACCGAGCGACTCGCTGAGGCACGGGTCACGCATGCTGCCAAGCGCTGCCAAGCTAACCAGAACCGGTGCGGCGGGGGGGCTTCACGCCGCCCTTGCGCTTGATCTGCGCTTCAATCCGAAAGATGTCGGGGACGTTGATCTTCTGATTAGATCGGATCTCTAGGACGCCGATTGCTTGGAGTGCCGAGACGAGCGCAGCCTCCAAGTCTCGCGGGTCGGTAGCGACAAGTTGCACCGGTGCGAGGCGCTTCGTGGCCGTCGACTCGCGCATGATCGACTTGGCAGTACCTTGCTGACGCCATAGGTCCTTCAGCTCATCGAGCGGCATCGGGACGAGCTGACCGCGAAGTGGCTCGAGCGCGGACGTGATCCACCAGTAATCCTCTTTCAGTTCATGCAACCGGTCCTCGGAAGCCTTGCGGACGCCTTCGGCAATACCAAGGTGATCCACGGCCCGATCCTTTGGCGCCGGAATGTGGCGCGCGGCCTCCCGCCAGACGGTCAAGAAGGTGCGAGGGGACGTGTGCATCAACGCATCAGCGAGGTGAAGGGGAAGCCAAGTGTAGACGCGACCACGCTTGGCATCGCTCCCCATGAACTCGCCAGCGATGGTATCGACAAGCTGCTTCTGGCGGTCGGGCTGCTCGAATGCCTCGCGGAGCGCCTGCTTCGTCGGGATCATGCGGTCGAGCGTAGGAGAGGCGTCGGACCTGCTGAGCCGCATCAGCAGCAGTCCATAAAGATCGACATCTCGCCAGTAGAGATCAACGCGACTATTCTGGACCTTCGATGCATCAGGAAAGTTGAAGAGCGATCGATCAGAGAATTGATCGCTTCGCATGAACAACTTCATGCGAATCGCGCGATACGAGTTCATCTTCAACGTTTGCTTGAGGAGCCCCCGCGTCAGGTCCTGGACCGTCTGCCACGTGTCACCGAGCCGATCCAACGCGTCGAAAACGACGAGAAGCTTCTGGTTAGAGGCAACGAGCGTTGTGTCGGCGCGCGTCATCACGCTTGCAGACCGCTCTGCATCGGCGGTAACCCATTCCACAAGATCGGCGAAGCGCTTGGGGAGCTTCTCGTTCGTTAGTGATGCGGCAATTCGGACTAGCACGGCCCGCCAGATCAGCTCTGGGTTCTTGGCCTTCGCTTGCGCGATGACCTCGACCGAGGGTGCGAAAACCCCTTCACCGGCGTTAAAGCCGATGTGAACGGAGGTTCGCGCTAGTTCCCTGAAGCCCAAGACCTTGGCGGCGTTCTCACGGGTCGCTTCTTGGGCGAGCGCGTGTGCCCAGAAGCTCTTCCCCATCCCCCGGTTGCCAACGACCAGCATGCGATCTGGATCTAGGGCGGCGCGATGCTCGGGAACTGTGTAAACATCCGCGGGGGCAATCGGTTCATTGGGGGAGAGATTGTCGGCGCGCGGCAGGTCCGCGAGTGCCTGTCGCAGCGCCACGAAGTCCCCAGGTGACAGGCGCGCGCCGCTCACGGACTCTCAATCTTGGCGAGCAGTGGCCCGAAGGTTGCCTGGTAGGCGCTTTGTGAGAGTTGCGTCGGCGCCCGCACCGGGTCCCACGACACGAACCTCGTGTCGAACAGGATCGGAACGGGAGCGTGAGGTGCAGCGGGATCTCCGGGCTGAAAGTTGAACCCTTCCGTTCCCTCCGCCTCTTCGTAGAGATAGTCAGCGAACAGGTCCAGCAGTTCATCGGTGAGCCACTGATGAGTATCGTCGTCGAGCGTCGCTTTCGCATGCACCATTTGGAGCGCGCTCCACGGCGATGGTGGGCCGGGCACGAGCGTCGCCAGATGCGCAAAGAGGAGGCGATATGCCTCGATGCTCTGCTGCTGTGCCGTCGCGAACAAGAATACGGTTGAGGCGCCGAGGGCCAGCAGCGGCCCCGCCGTCAACTCGGATATTCCGGCGCGCGCGTCGACAAGCACCAGGTCGTAGGCGCGCCGTGCGGCGAAGCGATCAACCATCTCGCGCAGTCGATCACGAACCGGAATCGTCCTGTCTCCCGTTACTGTCTCGATCATGGCGCGCGAGAGCTTCGCCGTGTAGTTCGCTGGCGTCTCCTTGGTCGTGCTGCCGATGACGGGAATCACGTCGACAAGCCCGGCGCCAGCCGTGAGAGCGCTTGTTCCCACGAAAGCACCAAGCTCGCCATCGTCAACATCTTGGATGCTGGTCTCTACCAAATAGTCGAGTGTCCCAAACGCCGGTGTACGTTCGGCATCCAGCAAGAGGGATCCGATTCCAGGCGCTTCGAGGTCCAGATCGATCACCAGGACGTTTCGTCCACGTCGAGCAGCATCGGCCGCCACAACGGAGATCGCGGTAGACCTGCCCACGCCACCCTTGAGACTCGCGAACACGATGCGTCGCGGTTCGTCACCGGCGATTTCTGGCAGGGGGCCCTTCAGCCAGTCTGCTCCAACGATTCTGCGATCGAGAAGACGGATTCGCACATCCCCTTCCGTTACCTGAACGATCCCAGGGTCGTGGAGCAGTGGCTGGACACCCGGCGTGTTCACGTCCGCGACTGGTAGGTCATGCCGCAGATACGCGCCGACGGCAGTGCGTAGCGACGCTTCGAGAGATGTTAACGCCGACGCCGGCAGCGTGTTCTGTGCGAAGAAAGCGAGGCGCCCCGAGGCGTCGCGCAGTACTAGACCGGCTTGGATCTCATCCGTCGTCAGCGACCCTCGCAGCCCATCAATCATCGCGCGGATGCTGTTGTCGAACGTCGTCTTCATGAGGCGTTCATCGCCGCGAGCACGATCGTCGCGTGGCTACGCCACCGGTCGATGTCTGCGCGCTCAATGTCCTTTGCAGGTGCGTACCGCATGTCGGTATCCCATTCGCGCATGAAGCTGTTGTCCTCGCTCCACCTTCGAAGCTCACCCGCGCGTCGACCTTGCGCGGCCGTTCGCAACATCGTCTTGAGCTGCGGTAGGTGGGCGTAGAAGGGATCATCTCGCCGTTGCGCTGCCGGCAACGGTCGCATGCCCGAGTCCCGCATGATCTCCTTCATCGCGCACTCGGCTGCGATCCCGAAGAGGTATCCCGCGATCGCGCCGTGCTTGACGGTCTGCTCCTCCTCGTCGAGAAATGTCCCGGTCGCCATGTGGCGTCGTGCAGATTTCGCAAGATCTGTCGAATACTTGAACATCGTAGAGAAGGCCGGATCGTAGGCTGGTTCTGTGGGGTGCTCAAGCGTGGCGGGGCGACGAGTGTGAACCATCGGCGAGCCGCACGTCGACGTCACGCCTAGCTAGTTTGGCCGGCACTTCGGGAGTGGCGAGCGGGAGCGCGATCACGATCGTTGCCCGAGCCGCGGGACTTCGCGACCGGCTTACTCGGGCTGGTGGGGAGCGAAGACCTGCGACAGGACGGCGGAGCCGTTGTCGATGTCGTTGGGGTTGCACGCGAGCGTGACCGACGCGGTCGCGGTGTCCCAGTAGGCGGCGAGGTTGTCCTGTTTGCTGGGGCCGAGGCGGCCGTCGACCTTGGCCCGCACCTCGGTCCAGCCCTTGGCGCAGTCCTCCATCGAGATGTAGCCCTCGACCCACTCGATGCGGACCTCGTCGAGGCCGTCGGCGCCGATCAAGAACTTGGTCAGCGACTGGTGGCGGTCGGTCATGCCGATGGCCCACAGGCCGCCGTCGGTCGGGGTGGCGGACGGGAACGCGGCGAGGACGGCGTCGGTGCTGGCGCCCCAGTCGAGGCCCTCGAGGCCGGTGGTGCCGAGCGCGGCGGTGTCGCCGTCGGGCGCCGTCGGGCCGGTCGCGGCGGGCGTCTTGGAGCCGCCGCAGGCTGCGGCCAGCGAGGCGGCGACGAGCGAGATCAGAAGGGTGCTGGGGACGGTGCGCGCGATGGTCATCGGGCATTCACGCTACCCGATCCGGGCGGCCTTTTGCGCCGGCCACCTCGGGCTGATAATATTTCGGTTCATGGCTCGCCGTGCTCGCGCAAAGGCCTCGCGTCGTCGCTCGTCGGCGTGGCGCTGGCGCGGACTGCTGGCGGCCGCGGCGCTCATGGTGGCGCTGATCGCCGGCAGCCGGTGGACCGCGCCGGCCGAGGCGGACATCTACACCTGGACCGACGACGAGGGCGTCATCCACTACACCAACCTCAAGCCGCCGCGCGGCAAGGGCGCGAAGAAGGTCATGACCGAGACCCCGCGCAAGGGCACCAAGGCGGCGGCCGAGCGCGGCGCGTGCGTCGGCTGCGATCCGGTGCCGGCCCGCGACTTCTCGGCCGAGCGCTACCACCGCTACGACGCCCACATCGCCGAGGCGTCCGCGCTCTACCGCATCCCCGAGGCGCTGATCCGCGCGGTCATCAAGACCGAGAGCGACTACGATCCGCGCGTGGTGTCGGCGGTCGGCGCCAAGGGCCTGATGCAGCTCATGCCGGCGGCCCAGGGCGACATGGGCGTCGGCGACCCCTTCGATCCCCGGTTCAACATCCTCGGCGGCACCCGGCTGCTGCGCATCCTGGCCAACAAGTTCGACGGCGACGTCGTGCTGACCATCGCCGCGTATCACGCCGGCGCCGGCGCGGTGACCAAGTACAACAACCAGGTGCCGCCCTACGACCGGACCCGGCAGTACCTGCGGGTCGTGCTCGATCGCTACCAGGCCGCCAAGGTCAGCGCGCCGCAGGCGGCGGCGAGCGCGCCGCCATGATCCGGGACGCCCGGGGCCGTCGGGGTGTCGATCGTGACGGCCGTGCGCCGTGACCTGCTGATCGTCGCGGTCGTCGCGGCGACTGGGCTCGGCGCGTGTAGCGAGCGGAGCGGGCGCGTCGTCAGCTCGGTGCGCGGCAGGCTGACCGTCTTTGTCCACGATGGCGCCGGCGGTCCGTTGGTGCCGGCGCGGGTGATGTTCTGGGACGGCGACCAGCCGCTGCGGTTCGGCACGCTCGACTACCAGGGCGGCAAGCGCCAGGTCGCGGGCGTGTGCACGCTCGGCCCCGGCGTGCTGGCCGGCTGGCACGGCCTGATGCTGGCCCACGGCGTCGGCGAGGTGCCGATCGGCGGCGGCGACGGCTGCGAGCCCACGCCCGCATTCCCGGCCGGCCACTACCGGGTGTGGGCCTGGCGCGGGTTCGAGTACGACCTGTGGCAGGGCGAGGTGACCGTCCAGAATGGCGTCGACCAGCGGCTCGACATCGGGCTGGTGCGCGCGTTCGATCCCGGCTCGGCGCTGGCCGCCGACCTCCACGTCCACGCCGCGCTGTCGAACGACTCGCAGGTGCCGCTCGCGGTCCGCGCGATCACGCAGGCTGTCAGCGGGCTGCGGGTCACCGCGCTGTCGGATCACGCCGCCAGTGGCGATCTCGATCAGGCGATCATCGATGTCGGGCTTGAGCCGTGGCTGGCGTCGATCGCGTCGAACGAGGCCGGCAACGACGTCGCCCACTACGGCGTCTATCCGGTGCCGGTGGCGCGCGATCAGCCGCGCGGCGGCAGCCCCGACGCTGCGACCATGTCGCGCTGGACGCCGGCCGAGGCGATGGCGTGGGGGCACGGCTTGCCGGGCCGGCCGGTGGTCCAGGTCAATCACCCGCGGTTCCGGGTCTACGCCCTGTTCGACACCACCGGCTGGGACGGCGTGCGCTGGCCGCCGCCGTTCCCGCTCGACTTCGACGCGGTCGAGGTCCTGGCCGGTCACACTGCGTTCAACGTCGACGGCGACCGCCGCATCGATCAGGGCGTCAACGACTTCTACACGATGATCAGCCACGGCTTCTGGGTGACCGGAGTCGGCACCAGCGACGTCCATCACCTCAGCGGCGTGCTCGACGGCGTGGCCCGCAGCTACGTGTTCGTCGACGATCCGCGGACCCAGCCGTTCGACGAGCCTGCGTTCGTCGCCGCGGTGAAGGCCCACCGCGTGCTGGCGACCACCGGCCCGTGGCTCGACGTCGAGGTCGCCGCCACTGGCACCAGCGCGACCGTCGGGCCCGGCCAGACCGTGCACGCGCCCGGCGGCAGCGTCACCGTCGACATCGAGCTGGCCCAGGCCGATTTCGTCCACGCCGATCACCTCCGCGTGCTGGTCGGCGGCGTGGTCGTGCGCACCGAGCCCGTCGCCGACGGCGAGCAGCACCATCGCCTCACCATCACCGTGCCGGTCACGCCGCCAACCTGGATCGGCGTCGACGCCGGCGGCGATCGCCCGCTGCCTATCGAGCTGACCGGCACCTACCAGGTCGAGAAGGGCCGCGCCGGCGTCACCCCGTTCGCGGTCATCAACCCGATCCGCGTCGAGCCGTGACATCAGTGCTCGTCGACGGGATCAGCCGTCGGTTGCCATCGTGATGTCATCTTGGTAATGTCATGATGTCATGACGAAGCAGCTCACCATCCGCGGTGTCTCGAAGGAGCTCGCCCGACGCCTCGCGAAGCTGGCCGAGGTGCAGGGGCAGAGCGTCACGCAACGGCACTCCACCTGCTCAAGCGGGCCACCGGCATCGACGGCCGACGCGAGCGCCTCGCACGCTACACGACCTGGACGGCCGATGATGTCGCCGAGCTCGACGGCGCGCTCGCCGTGCAGCGCACCATCGACCGCCTTCGACTCCGACTTCGACCGCATCGCCAAGCTCGATCGAACCATCTTCACGTAAGATCGCACGGAGGTGACCGCGGCGCCTGTGTGGCGCGCCGGACGAGCGTAGTGTGACCGCTCACCGTCAACCGAGGAGCCACCATGAGCGTCGCACGCATCACCGAGATCACCGCCGAGTCCACCAAGAGCTTCGAGGATGCCGTCCAGATCGGCATCACCCGGGCCAACAAGACGCTGAAGAACGTCAAGGGCGCCTGGATCCAGGACCAGAAGGTCACGGTCGAGAACGGCCACATCAGCCTGTACCGCGTCAGCATGAAGGTGACATTCGTCCTCGAGGACTGACCGCCGATCCTGCGCCCCGACGAGCAGCGCGGTCAGTAGATGACGCCGAACGCGCCGACGAGCTTGGTCCGCTTCTTGTCGGCGTAGATCGCGGTCGGATAGGCGGCGCCGTCGGTGTTGCGCACGAACGTCGCCGCGACGCCGACCTTGAGCCCGGCGGCGTAGACCTTCGGCACGGTCACCGGCTGGGCGGTGCTCGACCGGGTCTCGGTGCCGACCTTCACGCAGTTGCTGCGGTAGATGAGCTTGCCGTCGTCGCTGATGCCGTCGATGCGGTTGGTCTCCTTCCACTGCTTGCAGACCTGCTCCTTCCACGTCTCCTTCTTGAAGGTGATCGCCACCGCGTCGCCGGCGTCCTTGAACGTCGCGATGGTGCCGCTCGACCACGACATGCTGGCGTTGGCGTAGAGCGTCACCGGCGCCGGCAGGCCCAGCGGATCGCTGCCGCGGTTGGTGTCGAAGTCGATCTTGGTCGACGCCAGCGCGGTCCAGATCGCGGTGCGCAGGCCGAGCGACGCGCCATGGCCCGAGTTCTGCTCGGCCCAGAAGCTGCGCGCGCCGTCGTTGCGGACGAAGCAGCGCTCGGCGCCGGCGGCGAGCTGGCTGCCGATGTCATCCTTGAACGCGTTGGTCAGGTCCTGGGGCGTGGCCGGCTTCTTGGCCTTGAGGTAGGTCGTGAGGTGGGTGAGCAGCTCGGGCTCGCAGCCGTCGAACGCCTTCTTGGTGTTCTGCCGCTCGGCGTCGATCATCTTGTAGGCCCAGGTCAGCAGCGGCCCGTACGCGGCGCTGTCGTCGGCCCAGGTCTTCGCGGCCGCGGCCGGCAGGTCGTTGATGACCTTGGCCACGCCGTCGTCCTTGGCGGCCTCGGCGTCGTAGCGCGCGGCCACGGCCTTCACCGCCTGCTGCAGCCGCACGAACTTCATCTTGAGCGTGAGGCGGTCGCTGGGATCGATGGTGGCCTTGGCGAGCTCGGCGTCGAAGCGCTTGCGATCGAGCCCGAGCGCGTCCTGCTTGCAGATCGCCCAGCGCGCGATGCTGCCGCTGTAGCTGTCGGTGCACTCGGTGACGAACGCGGCGAGCAGGTGCTGCGACGGCTGCGCGGTCGCGTCGAGCAGCTCGGCGTACGACATGAACGTCATGCCGTAGGACGTCACCAGCAGGTCCTTGGCGACCAGCGCCTGGACCGGGCCGTCGACGTCGGCGAGGCGGGTGTCGGCGGGGCCGTGCGACGGGAACTCGATCCGCGTGCGGTTCTGATCGAACAGCACGGCGACGTCGGCGAGGTCGGCCGGGCCGAAGCCGTAGAAGTCGACGAACGCCTTCCACAGCGGGGTCAGCGTCTTCTGCAGATCGGGGTTGCCGGGGAACTTGCACAGCGCGCCGGCCAGGTACAGCGCCTGATCGAGGTCGGCGTCGGCCGGGGTCACGCCGTCCCACTGCTTGGCGACCTGGTTGGCCATGAAGTCGGGGTCGGCCGGGCCGGTGCGATCCTTGGCGGCGCCCGGGCCGCAGAACGACGCGGGGGTGCCGGCCATCGAGGCCTTGATCCAGCCCTCGCGATCCGAGTTCTTGTCGGGCAGCTCGGCGCGCGCGATGGCGGCGGTGGCGAGCAGCGAGGCGAGGGGCAGGACGACGGAGAGCTTGCGGGTGAGCACGATGAGCGACCTCCAGGTTGGGACGGCGCGACTTGCTTAGCCGCTGCGATCCGGCGGTGCAAGCCAGCGCCGCTCCCGAACGAGCCGTGACGCAGGGATTGCGCAGTCCTGAAGAATCGGGGAATCTCCAGGCGCCGCGGCCCGTGGGGGGTCGCATGGGAGCGATGGCCATGGATCATTCGAAGCGCGACGGTGGTGACGGATTCGGCGGACGCGGGGCTGCGTCCACCCAGGCCGCGACGTTCGACCAGCCCTACGGTGCTGACGCGGCCGCCGGGTTCGCCGGCGTCCAGCTCGATCGCGGCGGCCTGCGGACCGGCCTGCCGGCGCCGGTGCAGTTGCTCGCCGTCCCCGGCAGCGCGCAGGACGACCCCGGACAGGTCCAGGACGCGGCGGCCCGCGGCACCAGCGGGGCGAGCGCGCCGTTGCCGTTCCTCGATCGGATCCAGGACTCGTTCGGGCGCCACGACGTCGGCGGCGTGCAAGCGCACGTCGGCGCCGAGGCCCGCGAGGGCGCGAACGCCATGGGCGCCGAGGCGTTCGCGACCGGCAACCAGGTCGCCTTCGCCGGCGCGCCGACGTTGCACACGACCGCGCACGAGGCCGCGCACGTGGTCCAGCAGCGGGCCGGCGTCCACCTCAAGGGTGGGGTCGGCGCCGAGGGCGATGTCCACGAGCAGCACGCCGATCGGGTCGCCGACGGCGTGGTCCGCGGCGAGTCGGTCGAGGGCCTGCTCGACGAGGCGGCCGGCTCGTCCAGCGGCGTCGGTCCGTCCGGTGCCGGCGCCAGCTCGATCCAGCGCAAGAAGATCTTCACCTGGTGGGCGCGCGACAAGGACAAGCTCAAGGAGCTGATCGGCAGCGCCACCGACACCACGGAGCTCGACGGGACGAGCCTCGGCAAGCTGATCGAGTTCCTCGAGATCGACCTCGACGGCAAGGGCCAGATCGCGGTGCTCAAGCAGCTCAAGGTGGAGCTGGTGCAGAAGAACGGCAGCGACAAGGTCAAGGAGACCGGCAAGAAGCCGACGCCGAAGCTCGAGCAGACGACGACCGTCGAGGAGGTGACCAAGCCGATCGAGGAGGTGACCAAGCCGATCGAGCAGACCAAGCCCGTCGAGGATCACCAGACGTCCGACGACGAGAGCGTCGGCCACGACGAGCACGTCGAGACCAAGCCGGTCACGTCGACGCCGACCGTCATCACTGGCGGCGAGGTCACCCAGAAGCCGACGCCCATCGGTGACACCGGGACCGTGGTCGAGCAGAACACCCCCAAGAAGGACGAGGACAAGGGCTCGACCGAGGGCATGCTCACGATCACCGGCATCCCCGCGGTCAACGTGCCTGCCGATGAGAAGAAGGTCTTCAAGGGCGGCGGCGACCACTTCACCGCCAGCTACGGGGGCAAGTCGCTGCGGGTGATGGCCGGGCAGAACTACCTCAACACGGAGCTGTCGGCGACCTACAAGGCCGACAAGGACAAGATCAAGGGCTCCGAGGTGTCGATGGCGCCGCCGTTCGCGGGCCAGCACAACCAGGATGACGTCCGCGTGGTCGGCGACGGCCACCACCGCCTGGTGTGGGCCGCGTACCACGGTGAGTCGATCCCGGTGCGCGAGGACAAGAAGAAGGCGATCCCCAACCTGTGGAGCGGGATGGTCTACAAGCCCACGCCCGAGGGCATGAAGCTCGAGCCGATCACCGAGACTGCGTCGATCAAGGAGGACTTCTTCCTCGGCTACGTGTCGCCCGAGCTCGGCTTCACCAAGTTCTCGCACGAATCGGTCGAGGCGTTCGCCAAGGCCTTCGCGGTCTACAAGAAGTACCTGTGGGACGACGAGCACGGCAAGCAGCTCGTCGATCACATCCAGCAGCGGCTCGACGAGAACCCGGTCCGCGACTTCAACGCGGTCGTCACCGCGCTGGCCAAGAAGTCGAGCAGCGAGAGCGCCGGCGGTTACGAGAGCTACCTCAAGAACGTCGGTGGCTTCTTCGGCAACCGCAAGTCGCCGGTGGTGTTCGGCCCGACGCTGACCTCGGGCAACTTCAACTCGATCTACAACGTCATCACGATCGACCCCGTGATGCTGCCCGATCCGCAGCAGCAGCTCGACACCCTGACGTTCGAGACCCAGAACGCGCGGCAGAAGAGCAAGCTCACCACCGCGAAGCAGAAGACCAACTCCGGCGAGGAGATCGCCAAGGTCGAATACGAGAGCGACAAGAAGTACGTCACCGAGGCGCTGATGACGATCCACAAGGCGAAGACCCTCGACGCGCTGGTGGCGAAGCTCGGCATCGCCGAGGAGCTGCTGGTCGAGGAGGCGTTCGACACCGCGAGCCAGGCCGGCGGCGTCACGATGCCCGAGAAGTCGACGCTATCCGAGCAGGCCCAGCGCCAGGCCCTGTGGTGGTGGAAGACCAAGGCCTGGAACGACAAGCAGCGCCAGGCCATGTGGGGCAAGGCGCCGCACGGCGAGGGCGTGTCGTCGTCCGAGGAGCTGTACCAGAAGCACTAGCGAGCCTTGGCGGCGGTCACCGTCCCGCGCGGCGGACGCGGGGCTTGCGGCTGCCGCGAGCCGCCACCGAGAGATGGGCGGCGACCAACGCGGCCTTGACGTCGCTGACCCGCGCCGCGCGCAACTCGACCAGCACTGCGGGATAGCCGGCGAAGTGCGGGATCAGTACTCGATCACGGTGCGGATCGACTCGCCGGTGTGCATGAGGTCGAAGGCCTCGTTGATCCGCTCGAGCGGGAGCCTGTGCGTGATCAGCCGATCGATCTCGATCTTCTGGTCCATGTACCAGTCGACCAGGCGCGGCACGTCGGTGCGGCCGCGGGCGCCGCCGAACGCCGAGCCCTTCCAGACCCGGCCGGTGACGAGTTGGAACGGCCGGGTCGCGATCTCCTGGCCGGCGCCGGCGACCCCGATCACCACGCTCACGCCCCAGCCGCGGTGGCAGCACTCGAGCGCCTGCCGCATCAGCGTGACGTTGCCGACGCACTCGAAGCTGTAGTCGGCGCCGCCGCCGGTCACTTCGACCAGGTGGCCGACCAGGTCGCCCTTCACCTGGGTCGGATCGACGAAGTGGGTCATGCCGAAGCTCCGGCCGATCGCCTCACGCGCCGGGTTGAGATCGACGCCGACGATCATGCCGGCGCCCGACAGGCGCGCGCCCTGGATGACGTTGAGGCCGATGCCGCCGAGGCCGAACACCACGACGGTGGCGCCGGCCTCGACCTTGGCCGTCCAGATCACGGCGCCGACGCCGGTGGTGACGCCGCAGCCGAGGTAGCAGATCGACGAGAACGGCGCGTCCTTGCGGACCTTGGCGAGCGCGATCTCGGGCAGCACGGTGTGGTTGGCGAAGGTCGAGCAGCCCATGTAGTGGTGGATCGGCCGGCCCTGGTACGACAACCGGCTGGTGCCGTCGGGCATGAGGCCCTTGCCCTGGGTCGCGCGGATCGCGGTGCACAGGTTGGTCTTGCGCGACAGGCACGACTTGCAGCCGCGGCACTCGGGCGTGTAGAGCGGGATGACGTGATCGCCGGGCTGAAGCGACGTCACGCCGGCGCCGACCTCGACGACGACCCCGGCGCCCTCGTGGCCGAAGATGACCGGGAACAGGCCCTCGGGATCGGCGCCCGAGCGGGTGAACTCGTCGGTGTGGCAGACGCCGGTGGCCTTGAGCTCGACCAGCACCTCGCCGGCGCGCGGGCCCTCGAGGTCGACCTCGTCGACGATGAGCGGCTTGCCGACTTCGAACGCGATCGCGGCGCGGGTCTTCATCGCCGGCAACGGTAGCATCCCCGCCCGGTCTGCCTGGCCAGCACGCACGCGGCGAGGCCGCGCATCCGGGTCAGGCCGAACGCGGGCGGTAGTGGGCGACGACGACGCCGGACCCGAAGCGACGGGTGTCGCCGAGCTCGAGGTCGATCCGGGTCGTGTCCTCGGGGAAGCCCGGCCAGGTCGGCTCGCGCAGCGTGGTCGACACCACGTGCTTGCCCATGCCGTTCATCTTGTCGGCGAACTCGCCGGTGCGCTGCGGCCAGGCGCCCGCCAACGACTCGTAGGTCACGCGGCCGATCAGCAGCGACTCGGCCTCGAGCACCTCCGCCAGCTTGTAGGCCAGGAACTCGCCGTCGACGAACGGGACGACCCAGCCGCTGTGGGCATGGCCGGGCTCGCCGCCGGGCGCTTCCATGACCCCGTCGAGCGTGAGGAACTCCGACACGATGATCCTGCGCATGCCGCCTCCTGGCGTGACCGCGATGGTCGCACAGGTGGACGCGGCCCCGACCCGACCGCGGTGTACCATCGCGGCGATGTCGTGCTCGAGGTCCGCCGCATGACCGCGCTCGCGCCGGTGTCGTCGGCGACGATGACGATCGCCGACCTGCTGCGCGACCACCCGTGGCCGGCCGCGCTGCGCGACACGCCCCGGCTCGAGTGGCTGTGGGTGATCGACGTCGAGCTGACCCCGCTCGAGCTGTGGCCGCTGGTGTCGGACCTGTCGCGCCTGAACCGCGCGCTCGGCAACCCCGAGATGCGCTTCGTCGAGCGCGATGGCCAGCGCTGGGGCAGCGGCCGCTACGGCGGGCTGGCCCACGAGTGGCAGGAGGTGGCCTGGGACTGGGTGGCGGGTCGCTGGTTCGCGTTCGACCGCGTGTACAAGCGCGGCGGCATGACCGCGCTGCACGCGATCCATCGCCTGGTACCCGGCGGACCGGGGACCCGGCTCCACGTCTACTTCGGCGTCACCCCGCGCTGGCGGGTCTTGACCCCGGCGATCCGCGCGCGCTTCGCCAGCCTCGGCCGCGCGTACCAGCGGGTCGTGCCCGCGCTCGCCGCCCAGGCGCGTGGCGCCCGCGCGATGTTCGCGGTGCCGGTCCCGCCGCTGTCGGCCCACGCCGCCACCCGGCTCGACGCGGCGGCGACCCGGCTGCGGGCCGACGGCATCGATGGCGCCGTGGTCGAGCGGCTGGTCGAGCTGATCCGCACCGGCGACGATCTCGACGTCCACCGGCTGCAGGCCCGGGTCCTGGCCCGACGCTGGGGCCTGGCCGACGACCTCGTCGTGCGCGGCTTCCTCCACGCGACCCGGGCCGGGGTGCTCGAGCTGACCTGGGATCTGGTGTGCCCGCACTGCCGCGGGGTCCGTGCCAGCCAGCCCCACCTCGCGGACGTGCCGACCCGCGGCGGCTGCGAGGCCTGCGCGGTCGAGTTCGGCACCAGCGACGCGGTCGAGATCAGCTTTCGCATCCACCCGTCGATCCGCGTGGTCCCGACGCGGACCTACTGCAGCGCCGAGCCGTCGACCAAGCCGCACATCCAGCTGCAGCGCGCGCTGCCGCCCGGCACCAGCGCGACGATCGAGGTCGACCTCGATCCCGGCCGCTACCGGCTGCGCGGCCGAGGCGACGGCCCGACCGGCACCCTCGACATCCGCGCCCGACCGCCGACCGCGCCCGGGGCCACCGACGACGTCGGCGACGCTGGCGACGCGCCGGTGGCCTGGCGGTCGAGCGCGCCGCCGCCCGAGCAGTCGTCGTCGCCTCACACCTCGTTCAGCCTGATCAACGACTCGTCCGATCTCCGGACGTTCGTACTGGAGCGGTCGGCCCCCGCCGAGCTGGCGCTGCGGCCCGGGCGGGTGCTCAGCGATCCCGACTTCCGGGCCCTGTTCAGCGAGGAGTTCCTGGCCGGCGACGTCGGGCTGGCGGTCGGCGAGCAGACCCTGCTGTTCACCGACATCGTCGGCTCGACCGCGATGTACGCCGAGCGCGGCGACCCGGTGGCGTTCACCGCGGTCCGTCGCCACTTCACTGACGTGTTCGCGATCGTCGCCGCCCACCGCGGCGTCGTGGTCAAGACCATCGGCGACGCGACCATGGCCGCGTTCATCGATCCGGTCGACGGCGTGCGGGCCGCGATCGCGATCCAGCGCGCCTTCGCCGAGCCAGAGCCTGGGCACGAAGCGGCCCAGGCTCTCGATCGATCGGTCGGTCCCGGTGAGGACACCGGTTCCGACCTGAGCCAGAGGAGATCGCCTCACCTGCGGTTCGGCTGGGGCGGGATCCGGCTGCGGGTCTCGCTCAACACCGGCACCTGCATCGCGGTCAAGCTCAACGCCGACATCGACTACTTCGGCCACGCGGTCAACGTCGCCGCCAAGCTGCAGGCCGTCGCCCAGGCCGGCCAGATCGTGCTCGCCGACCGCACCCACGCCGCGCCTGGCGTCGAGGCCTACCTGGCCGAGGTCGGCCTGCCGGTCGAGCCGTTCGCGGTCGCGATCAAGGGCGTGGCCGCCGCGACCTCGGCCCACCGCCTCGCGATCTCCTGACCCGAACCCGACTCCGATGCATCGCCCGCGACGCCACCGCCGCGAGCGCAAGGCGACAGCGCCCGGCCCGTTCGGGCTTGACGACAGTGGCGTAAGACGACATCTTACGATCATGAAGACGACGGTCTCGTCACGCGGCCAGGTGGTCCTCCCGGCGGAGATCCGGCGGCTCGACCAGATCCGCGCCGGCGAGCGGTTCGACATCGAGCGGGTTGATCGTGGGGAGTACCGTCTGGTCCGGCGACCGGCGCCCACGAACGAAGGCCTGGTCGACTGGTTGCGCGCGTGCCCGAGCAAGGGCTACTTCGTGCCCATCGAGTCGGAGTCGACCGACACGCTGTGACCTATCTCGTCGACGCGAACGTCCTCAGCGAGGCGACGAAGCCTCGGCCGGACGCCCGCGTCCTCGCCTGGCTTCAGCGCAACGAGCGCGAGCTCGCGGTCGATCCGATCATCCTGGGCGAGCTTCGCTTCGGCATCCTTCTCCTGCCGCGAGGCCGCCGGCGGACTCGCCTCGAACGCTGGTTCGAGGACGGTGTCGGCCGGGTTCGCTGCCTGCCCTGGGAGGCCGAGACCGGACTTCGCTGGGCAAGCTTGCTCGCCGATCTGCGGCGCCGCGGGCGCGCGATGCCGGTGAAGGACAGCCTGATCGCCGCGACCGCGTTGGTCCATGGGCTGACCGTGGCCACGCGCAACCGCGCGGACTTCGAGCAGGCCGGCGTCGACATCGAAGATCCGTTCCGCTGATGGTCTCGCCGGGGCTGCTCATCCCTGACTCCGCGTCGAGCAGTGGGGCCCGCCCGATCGCGAGTCAGGTCGCGGTCGATCGCACGCTCGAGATGCTCGAGCTCGCGGCTACCGATCGCCGGTCGTGATGCGCGCGGGGGCGGCGATCACGACGAACGTGTAGTCGATCGCCGACAGCGGATAGAGCGCGGCCAGGCGGCCGTCGGCCAGGTCGATCACGCCGGCCTCCGCGGCGGCGACCGCCTTGCGGGCCTGCTCGTGGGTGAAGTTGACCAGGGCGATGCTGCCGCTCTCGCCGGGCGCCGAGGCGTCGGGGTAGACCGGCTTGCCGCCGGCCGGCAGCCGGACCACGACCCGGCCCTGGCCGTCGAGCAGCACGAACTCGTCGGCCCACGGCGCGTCGGCGATCGCCAGCCGCTGCTCGGCGATCCACGCCAGCGACAGCTCGAGGCCGGCGACCCCGGCCACCTGCTCGCCGCGATCGAACAGCACGCCGCCGATCGGCAGCACCAGGCCCAGGCCGTGGCGATCGGCGAAGACCTCGCCCCACTGGACCCGACGGACGTCGCTGGCCGCGGCCATCGTCGACGTGTACTTCTTGCGCTTGCGACCGTCGTAGTCGGCGTCGTAGCCGCCGTAGCCGGGGTAAGACACGTGGACGCCGCTGGCGAGGGTGATGAACGCGCGCAGCCCGGGCACGCCGGCGCCGAGCAGACGCGCGCGGGTGTCGGCCTCGGTCAGCTGCATCGTGGCGTCGGGCGCCGTCACCAGCAGCGCGTTCTCGAGCGGCAGCCGCAGCCCGGCCATGCGCGTCGCCTGCTGCAGCACCGGCCCGGTCGCGGTGACGCCCGGCGCGAGCTGCACGACCGGCTGGTCGATGCTGATCTTCGTCTGGTAGCGCTGCGACGGCGCGAGATCCGGTGGTGCGCCGGCGCCGCCGTCGAAGCTCGGCGCGAGGTAGACGCGGGTCGCGGGATCGATCGCACCGACGGTCGCCATCGCCTCGCTGACCCGGCCGACCAGGCGCGCGGCCGCGACCTCCCAGCGGGCGAAGTCGGCGTCGAGCGCGTGGGCCTGGCGGGCCGCGGCGACCGCGAGCACCTGGTGGCGCGCGTGCCGGCGCATGAGCGCGGCCTGGGCCCGGCTGTGGACCCGGTTCTCCCAGGCAAGCGCTGCCACCCCGACCGCGATCAGCGCGAAGATCGACGTCAGCGCGACCATCCGGTGGCGGCCGAGCCAGCGGCCCATCCGCTGCACCGGGTTGTCGGGCTTGGCCTTCACCGACTCGCCGCGCAGGAAGCGGCGCAGGTCGTCGGCCAGGTCCTTGACCGTCGGGTAGCGTCGGGCCGGATCGAGCTGGGTCGCGCGGGCGACGATGGCCTTGAGCTCGCGCGCGATCGGCAGGTGCGGGTTCAGGTGCAAGAGCGGCGCGACGAAGCCGCGCTGGGCCATGGCCAGCGCCTCGTCGTCGGTTCGACTCTGCCGCGCCGGCCGCAGCGTGATCAGCTCGGCGAGGATGACCCCGAGCGTGAAGACGTCGGAGCGGAGGTCGAGCTGCGAGACCTTGCCGCTGGCCTGCTCGGGCGACATGTACGCCGGCGTGCCGAGCACGGTGCCGTCGCGGGTGTTGCCGTGGCCGGCGGCGGCGACCGCGTCGGGCGCCAGGGTCACGCGCAGGTCGGGCTCGGGGTCGCCGACCAGGCGGAAGATGCCCCAGTCCATCACGTAGACGTCGTTGTACAGCCCGACCATCACGTTCTCGGGCTTGAGGTCGCGGTGCAGCACGCCCTTGCCGTGGGCGTACATCATCGCCTCGCAGATGCGGAGGAAGATGTCGAGGCGCGAGGCCATGCGGCGCGGGTGATCGAGGCGCTTCAACGCCGGCACCTCGCCGCGCCACTTCTCGACCAGCTTCGACAGGTCGCGGCCCTTGATCAGCTTCATCGAGTAGCCGAGGGTCCCGTCCTCGGCGAGCTCGAAGCCGTTGACCGGCACGACGTTGGGGTGGTCGAGCTGGGCGGTGACCTGGCACTCGGTGAGGAAGCGGGCCGACATGCCGGCGTTGTCGGTCCACTCGGGCAGCAGCCGCTTGAACGCGACCTTGCGGCGCAGCTCGGGGTCGAGCGCGGCGAAGACCTCGCCCATGCCGCCCTTGCCGAGCAGCTTCAGGAGCTGGTGGCGCGGCGCCGCGCGATCGTGAAGCGACTGCGCCGGCGCGGCCTGGGGCGGCGGGGCCAGGCCCATGCGCCCGTCCTGCGAGCCCTCCGGTCGCTGGATGGTCTCGGCCTGCGCGGCCGGCGTCGCCGCGCCCTGCTCATCGACGAGCATGGTGCCGTGCGGACCACGAGCCGGGACATCGCCCCCGCGGATGTCTGCCATGCGGCGATCAGACCAGAACTGCCGGGCCCGCACAACCCACCGGCCGGGTGAACCCTACCCGGAAGGCGCCGGTCAGAGCATGTCCTCGAGGTCCATGAGCTGATCCTCGATCGGCGCGCTCGGGCTCGGGCTCATGCCCTTGGCCGGGGACGGCGACTCCATCCGCCGGCGGCGCGGCTCGAACAGCAGCTCCTCGGGGTACTCGACGGTGTAGCCGATCCGGAACTCGCGCTTCTCCTTGGGCTTGAGCGTGAGGTCCCAGCGCAGGATGCCGCGCGAGTCGGCCTTGGTCACCGGGGTGATCGTGACGTCGCTGACCTTGATGTCCTTGTTCTCCGACACCGGAATACGATCGGTCAGGGTCATGCTCGTGGTCTCCGCGCCCAGGTTCTCGACGGTGACGATGAAGGACAGCTGCATGCTGGTCCGCTTCTTCTTCACGATCGCGCTCTTCTTCTTGTCGAGGGTCCGCGAGATCTTGAGCTGATCGGCGACGCTCAGGAACAGGGAGAAGCTCTCGCCGTCGGCGATGAAGCCGATGTCGGTCATGCCGAGGAACGCGCCGTCCTGGTAGAGCGCGACCTTGCCCGGCAGCAGCGCCTGGCCGGTGGTGTTGGTCATCGCCAGGGTGCGGGCGGCGTTGAGCGACTGCTCGGGCGCCGCGACGATGCGCTGGGTCGAGGCCAGGGTGTTGCGGCCGATCAGCA
>JAYVSF010000141.1:0-6896 GCA_043775605.1 Myxococcales bacterium | reverse complement strand
GGTACCGAGGAAAACGTGGCGAGCCCGGTAGACTGTGGCGAAGCCGCCGGCGCCAAGCACCGCCTCGATCTCGTAGTCGCGGACCCGTGTTCCCGGGTTCAACCTGGCGACCAGGTGCGGGTCGGGCACCACGCCCAGCACCTGCGCGACCGCCACGCCGCGCCCGCCGATGTATTTCTGCAACTCGTACTCGAAGGCCTCCATCGTCGGCGGCCGGTGTTCGGGCTTGCGGGCCATCGCCTGCATCACCAGCGCCGAGACCGCGGGCGGGATCGTCCGGCGCACCTCGATCGGCGGCACCGGATCGACGGTCGCCTTCTTGGTCAGGATCTCCATGGTATCCTGAGGCGCAATGCAGCACGCCCGCCACCGCTACACCTACGCGCAGTACTGCGTGGTCGAGATCGACAATCGGTCGCAGAAGCACGAGTTCCTCGACGGTGAGATCTACGCGATGGCCGGCGGCACAGCGGATCACTCGCGCCTCGCCGCGGAGGTCCTCCGGGTCCTCGGCAACGCGCTGGCCGAGGGACTCTGCCAGACCCACACCTCGGATCTGCGGCTCTATGTCGAGGCCGTCGGCATGGCGACCTTCCCCGACGGCTCGGTCATTTGCGGCGCCCTCGAGCATCACGCGCCGAGCCCGAGGGACACCGCGCTCAACCCGCGGGTGCTGCTCGAGGTCACCAGCGACTCGTCAGAGGAGCACGACACGACGACCAAGCTCGAGGCGTACCGGACGATCCCGTCGCTGCGCGACTACATCATCGTCTCCCACCGCGAGCGGCGGATCACGGTGCACCACCGCGCCGACGATGGCGCGTGGATCCGGCGGGTCGCGATCACGGGCGGGAAGGTCGAGGTCACCAGCGTCGGTGCCACCCTGGTCGTCGACGAGATCTACCGACGCAGCGACGTGACCTGACAGCGAGTGGTCAGCGGGTGTGGCACAGCGCGCACTGCTCGGTGACCGCCCATGCTACCGGCGGATCGTCGGCGGGGTCGGGGGTCGCGAACGCGGCGATGCGGGCGTCGAGGGTCGACAGCCGCGCGGCCAGCAGTGACTGGAAGCCCCAGCCGGCGTAGGCGGGCTCGGCCATCGCCGCCCGGTAGGCAAGGGCGGCGTCGGCCTTGCGACCGCCCTTGGCCAGCGCGTCGCCCATGAACACCGACGCGCCTTCGCGGTTGTGAGCCGCGCGCGAATGATCGGTGCACGCCGGATCGGCGGGGGTCGCGGTGCACGCCGCGCGGTTGGCGACCACCGCGTCGAGCGCCTGCTGGTACTCGGGCGCGTCGCGCGGATAGTCGGCGAACACCAGCAGGCGCGAGAACAGCACGAACGATGGGTAGGCGGCGACGCCTTCGTCGAGCACGGCCAGGCCCTCGTCGATCATCGGCTGGTTGTTGAGCGTGCGGCCGAACCGGACCAGCACCGGGCCGAGCCAGGCCGGGATCCGGTAGTCGGTCGGGCACAGCCGGTACGCCCGACGGAGGTGATCGCGGGCGCCGAGCGCGACCGGCAGCTGGGCCGACGGCTGCTCTTCGCCGGGCAGCGGCTCGGCCAGGGTCCAGAGCTGGCCGAGGCCGAGCAAGAGCTCGAGCTCCTCCTGATCGGGCAACTCGGTGATGGCGGCCTCGAGCGCGCTGACCGCGGCGGCGCGGGAGCTGCGATCGCCCTGGCCGAGCGTGGCCCAGAAGCCCGCGGTCGCCGGGTGCTCCTCGGCGGCCGGCGTGTAGCACAGCGCGACCCCCTCGGGCCGCTGGTCGTCCGGCGACGGCGGCGTGGGGTCGGCGCAGGCGGCGAGGACCAGGAGCGGGGCGAAGAGCGGCGTGACCAGCGAGCGGGGCGGCACGGCCGGACTCTCGCATATCGGCGAGCTGTCGTCGGGGCCGACACCGCGCATCGTCGGCTGCGCACGATGGTGGGCACCCTGGGAGCGAAGCCCCCGGGACCGCGCTACCGACGTGCGGTTCGAGGCCGATCGTCAGCGGTACGGCGGTTGCACTATCGGGCGCCATGTACCGGTGGCTCGCTGTCTGTGCCGTGGTCGCCGCCTGCGCCGAGCCGCCGCATGGCGCACAGCGTCAGGCCCAGGGCCCCCGGCCCGTCCTCGATGACGCGACGATGGCGGCGGTCGCCTCGCAGCCCGAGGTCGTGAGCCTCGACGGCGATGTCGCCCTCCTCTGCGGGCCGAACGCGCCGGGCAGCGACCAGGACGATGCCGGCGCCGACTGCGACGCCGCGCTGGTCGGGCCGGGTGGCACGCTGGCGCCGCTCGGCCGCGGTGGGCTGCTCGCGGCCGGTCGGCTCGATCGCGCGCGCCTGGTGTTGCTCACCCGCGGACGGGCGCTGCTGCTGCGGTCGGGCGACATCGAGACCGTGATCGCTCGCGATGTCGCCGACCCGCGCTTCGCGCCCGATCGCCGCGCCGTCGCGTTCACCCAGCTGCCGGCGGGCGCCACCACGATCGATCCGACCACGACCGGTCGGCTGGTGCTGCTCGATCTCGATCGCGGCACCCAGCGACTGGTCACCGACCATCCGCTCGACTCGTCGCCGTTCCCGCGGCCCGGCGCTGACGACGTGCTGTTCGTATCCGGCCGCACCGGCGTGGCCTCGCTGTTCCTGGCCCGCGCCGGCCAGGCCGCGCGTCAACTCACCAACGTCGGCGCGACCGTGGTCGGCCCGGGCTTCGTGCCGGTGCCCGGTCGCGAGCTGGTCTGGCTCCATGGTGCGCGGGTCGCGGTCTACACCGCGACCTACGACGGCGTCGCGACGCTGTGGGCGCTCGACGTCGACACCGGCGTCGCCGCGCCGCTCGCGCCCGGCCGCTGGCCGTGGCTCGGCGCCGACGGGGTCGAGGTTCACGCGCTCGATCCCGCGGGTCGGCCGACCCGTCTCGCGGTCGCAACGATCGACCTGCAGCTCGTCACCGCCGCCACGCTCGGAGGTGGGCTGTGACCCGCCGGCTCGCGCCGCTCGCACTGACCAGCGCCGCGCTGCTGCTGACCGCCTCGTCGTCGGCCGCCTCGCCGTATCGCTGGCCGGTGCCGGGGCCGGTCGGGGTCACCGCCGGCTACGATCACGCCGGCAAGGACTGGCGCTGCGGCAACAACACGTACAGCGGCCACAAGGGCACCGACATCGGCGTCGGCCGCAACACCGCGGTGCTGGCCGGCGGCAATGGCCAGGTCAACCACCGCACCGATGGCTACGGCGACGGCTTCCTCGGCAGCACCGACGGCGGTGGCTTCGGCAACGCGATCGCCCTGTTCCACGGCGGCGGCACCGAGACCATCTACGGCCACATGACGTCGGGCTCAGGCCTGCCCGCGCTCAACGCCACCATCGGCTGTTCGACGCAGGTCGGGCGCTCGGGCGCGTCGGGCAACGTCACCGGCCCGCACCTCCACTTCGAGACCCGCGTCGGCGTGAGCCAGGGCTCGTACTACTCGGGCGCCGCCGACGATCCCTACGCCGGCGCGTGCGGCGGGCCGACCTCGTTCTGGGTCAACCAGAACAACGGCGCGCCCACCACCGACTGTCCCGGTAACCCGCCGCCGACCTTGGTCGACAACGCGGCGTTCGTCGCCGACGTCACCGTGCCCGACGGCACCGAGGTGACCGCGGGCACCGCGGTGGTGAAGACCTGGCGGCTGCGCAACACCGGCACCTCGACCTGGGGCGGCGGCTTCGACTTCGTCCACGTCGGCGGGCCCGACTTCGGCGGCGCCACCGTCGGCGGCGTCGGCGCGGCGCCCGGCGCCGAGGTCAACATCACGGTCAACATGGTGGCCTCGGGCTCCGGCGTGCAGCGCTCGAGCTGGCAGATGCGGCACGGCGCCACGGGCTTCGGCACGACGGTGTGGGTCGAGATCCGCGTGACCGCGGCGCCGCCGCCGCCCGACTCCGACGGCGATGGGGTGCCGGCCGGCCAGGATTGCAACGACGGTGATCCCGCGGTTCATCCTGGCGCGGTCGAGGGCTGCGACGGCGTCGACAGCAACTGCGATGGCTCCAGCGACGACGGCCTGACCCGGGTGTGCTGCGACACCGGCGTCGCGACCTGCAGCGGCGGGGGCTGGAGCGCGTGCTCGGTGACCTGCGACGAGCCGGTGCCGGGCGATCCGCCGGCCGACTCGCAGGTCATCACAGGCGGCTGCAGCGCCGGGTCGACTGGCGACCACGGCCGCGCCGCCGCGCTGGTGCTCAGCCTGCTCGCTCTCGCGTGGCCGCTGCGCCGGCGTCGCTCGCTGTAGCGGCACCCGCATCCGGCTCCGGACCGGGGCTGGTCCCCGAGACCGATCGGGCCGCGGCGATGACCTCGGCGAGGATGGCTTCGGGGCAGCCGTAGCGCGGCCGGCCCGTCGCCAGCAGCTCGTCGATGGGCTGGTCGATTCCACCGCCGCCCTGCGCGTACTCCGGCACGCCCGGGCGCGGCTTGTCGGCGCCCCACCAGCTCAGCGTGCCGGTCGCCTCGTCGAGCGTCACGCCCCAGTCCGCGGTCTCGGTCGCCCACGTCCATCGCAGCGCCATGGCGCGGGTAACCCGCGGCTGCTCGGCCGTGGCGCGGGCCCGCGAGCGCCGCCGGCGCACTTTCGTGAAACCGGGGAGCGGGGGCGCTGTCGAAGGGGATGTCGAGATACCTCGGGTCGGCCCGGGCGGGCGCGGTGCGCTCGTCGGTGGTGGCGGCCGTCGAGGTGGGCGTGAGGCGAGGCCTCGCGCCACGGCGCATGTGGAGACGTCCATGAGATCCGTCCCGTATCTGCTCGCGGTGCTCTCGCTCGTCGGTTGCGACCGATCCCAGTCTGTCCCGGCAGCGCGGCGAGCCGAGCCGGCCCGACCTGGAGCGCCGAGCGCGCCACCGCCGCCAACCGCGCCGCGCCCGCTGCTGCCGACGGCGCCGTTGAAGCTGGTCTCGACCGAGACCCCGATCGCGAGCGAGGCCGCGGCGCCGCCGTTCACCCTCACCGCGTCGGATGGCAGCGGCCTCGAGGTCACCCGCGTCGATGCCCGGGCCGTGGTCGAGGGTCCGCTCGCGTTCACCGAGCTGCACCTCGACTTCCACAACCCCGAGGACCGGACCCGCGAGGGCACGTTCGCGATCACGCTGCCGCCGGGCGCGGCGGTGTCGCGCTTCGCCATGGAGCAAGGCGAGCGCTGGACCGAGGCCGAGGTCGTGGCCCGGCCGCTGGCGCGCCGCGCGTACGACGACTTCCTCCACCGCCGGCAGGATCCGGCGCTGCTCGAGAAGGCCGCCGGCAACCAGTTCTCGGCCAAGGTCTTCCCGATCCCGGCCCGCGGCGACAAGCACCTGATCGTGTCGTTCTCGCAGGAGCTGGCGGGTCGCCCGTACGCGCTGCCGCTGCGTGGCCTGCCCACCGTCGCTCAGCTCGACGTCGCGCTCGACACCGCGCGGTCGGACGGCAGCCGCACCCACCAGACCCTCAGCCACCGGACCTGGCAGCCCGATCGCGACTTCGTGGCGCCGGCCGCCAGCGACGCGGTCGCGGTCGCCGCCGACACGCTGGTGGTCGTCGCGGTGCCGTTCACCGGCGCCGGCAAGACCGGCGACTCGGCGGCCGCCGCTGACGTGCCGCACCAGCTGATCCTCGCGGTCGACACCAGCGCCTCGCGGGCCCTCGGCTTCGCCGGCTACGTGCGCTCGGTCCGCCAGCTGGTCACCGCGCTGCGCGAACGCCACGGCGATCCGCTCGAACTCCAGGTGATCGCGTTCGATCAGGACACTCAGCCGATCTTCGACGGACTGGCCGCCGACTACGGCGACGCCCAGGATCAGGCGCTCCTGGCGCGCGGCGCCGCTGGCGCATCGAACCTCGCGGCCCTGACCGACGTCCTCGGCCGCTCGCCGCGGACCGCGCATCGCCGGCTCGCGATCGTCACCGACGGGGTGATGACCGCCGGCCCCGACGCGGCCGGGCTGGTCGCCGCGATCGGCAAGCTGCCGGTCGACCGGGTCGACGTCGTCCTGTCCGGCGGCATCCGCGATCCCGAGCTGGCAAGGTCGCTGGTCCGGGCCGGTCGGCCGCGCGCCGGCGATGTCCTCGATCTCGACGACGGCGTCGACACCGTCGCCGCCGGGCTCGGCGAGTCGGTCGCCGTCGACGTCGCGGTCGCGATCCCGGGCGCGACCTGGGTCTACCCGGCCCGATTGCCGTCGGTCCGCCCCGGCCGCACGGTGATGGTCCACGCCCGCATGGCGAAGCCGCAGAAGACGATCGACGTCGTGCTCGGCGGCCACAAGCAGAGCTTCGCGCTTGCGGCGGCGACGCCGGCCCTGGTCGGGCGCGCGGTGGCGGCCAGCGAGCTCGACCAGCTCGAGCAGCGGCTGATCACGACGACCGATCGCGCGGCCGCCCGCGCGCTACGCGACGACATCACCCAGCGCTCGGTGCGGGCCCGGCTGCTGTCGAGCCAGACGTCGATGCTGGTGCTCGAGACCGAGGCTGACTACGCCCGCTACGGCATCGATCGGTCGGCGCTCGGCGACGTCCTGGTGGTCGGCGCCCACGGACTCGAGGCCAACCGGCCGGCGGCGATCGACACCGACACGGCGCTCGCGACCGCAGCCGGCCACCAGCCGATGGATCTCCGGGTCGCGGTCGACGATGGAGAGGACGACGCCGATGAGGCAGCGGACGGCGCGCCGCCGCCCGATCGCGCCGATCGCCTCGAGCAGACGCGGGTCGCGGGCGTACTCGGCAGCAGCGACCTGTCCGCGGGCCTCGACGATGCGGACGTCGCCGGCGGCCTGACCGGCGAGGCGCTCGCCGGCAGCATGGGCGCTGGCAGCGGCGGCGGCGGCACCGGCTGGGGCACCGTCGGCATCGGCCGGGTCAGCACGATCGGCCATGGCTCGGGCACCGGCTCCGGT
>JAYVSF010000140.1:0-2480 GCA_043775605.1 Myxococcales bacterium | reverse complement strand
CTGCTTGCTGACGTTGACGAACGCGATCATGGCCGGGCCCTGTAGCACGGCGGCGCGCCGAACGGATCCGCCCGCTCAGCGGCGACCCGGCGGCCGACCGCCCGCCATCCCGCCCGGCCGGCCACCGGCGCCACCCGGCGGCCCGGCGTTGGCCGGCTGCTTGATCTTGTCGGCCGCGGTCAACCCCGACAGGATCTCGGCGTAGATCCCGTCCGACAGCCCGAGCTTGATGTCCTTCTTGGCGAACTGCTTGGGCGCGGTCTCGACCTCGACGAACGGCGCGCCGTCCTGCCACTGGACCAGGGCCTCGCGGATCGCCAGCACCCCGGTCCGCTTGTCGAGGACGACATCGGCGTTGGCGCTGTAGCCGGCGCGGATGAACACGTCCTTCTTGGGCGTGATCGACGCCTTGATCTCGAACTGGATCGCGCCGTCGATCAGCTTGCCCTTGGGCGCGATGTACTCGAGCGTGCCGTCGAAGGTCTCCTTTTCGAGCGCGCCGATCTTGATCGCCAGCGTCATGCCGACCTTGATCTTGCCGACCTCGCTCTCGTCGACCTGGCCCTGGAAGATCATGTCGCCCATGTTGGCGACGGTCGCGATGGTCGTCCCCGGGTTGAAGTTGTTCGACTCGATGACGCTCTCGCCCTTCTTGACCGGGACATCGATGACCATCCCCGACACCGTCGCCGTGACGATCACGTTCGACGCCGCGCCACCGGCGCGAGCCGCGCCGTCCTTGACGATGGTCAGGCTGCCGCTGGCGGCGTCGAGATCCTGGGCCCGCATCGCGACGTCGTTCTTCAGGCGGTCGAGCTCGGCCTGCGCGATCACCCCGGTCGCGACCAGGCCCTCACCGCGGGCCAGCTCGCGCTTGGCGTTGTCGAGCGCGATCCGGGCCGACTGCACGCCCGACTGCGCCCGCTGCATCGCGGCGGCGTCGGGGACGATCCGGATCTTGGCGATCTTGGCCCCGGCCTGGACCGTCGCGCCCGGCTGCAGGTACAGCTCGTCGACCACGCCCGAGACCCGCGGCTTGAGCTCGACCTCCTCGCGCGGGACGATCGCGCCGGTCGCCACCGTCTTCTTGACGATGTCGCGGTTCTCGGCGCTCTCGGTCCGCGCCACCACCGGCGTCGTCCTCGACTTCGACCACAGGAACCAGGTGGTGCCGGCGCCGAGGCCGAGGACCACGAGGACGATGAGCAGGGGGACGATGCGCTTCATAAGGGTTCTCGACGGGGCGCGGCGATCACTCGTCGCGCAGGGCCTCGACCGGGGAGATCGCGGCGGCGCGGACGGCGGGGATGAGGCCGGCCAGGGCCCCGACGACGATCAGGGCCCCGGTGGCGAACAGGGCGAACTGGAACGACAGGTGGGGCGGGGCCAGCGGGAAGTCGGGGCCGAGGCCGGCGATCGTGTCGGCGGCCTTGGCGATCGCGAAGGTGCCGAGCGTGAGCCCGAGGTAGCCGGCGAGGATGGTCAGCGCGACCGCCTCGGCCACCACCATCGCCACCACCGACACCGGCCGGGCGCCGAGCGCCTTGCGCACGCCGATCTCCTTGGTCCGCTCGCGCACGCTGATCAGCATGATGTTGGACACGCCGATCGCGCCGGCCAGCAGCGACAGCAGGCCGGCGATGCCCATCACCCAGTCGATGGCCTGAAAGATCTTCTGGGTCTTCTGGAACTGGGTGCCCATGTTCCAGCCGCGGATCGCGGCGGTGTCGGTGGGCGCGACCTTGTGGCGCTCGCGCAGCAGCGCATAGACCCGCTGCTCGAGGTCGCTGGCGTCGGTGGTGGCCAGGCCGGTGATCGCGAAGAACCCGACCCGCTCGCCCATGTGGAAGGCCTGCTGGAAGGTCGTGAACGGCACGTGGATCGTCCGCACCATGTTGTCGCCCTGCTGGCCGGTGACCCGGGTCCCGAACACGCCGACGACGACGAAGTGGATGCCGCCTATCTGCACGGCGTTGCCGACCGGATCCTCGTCCGGCCCGAACAGCTCGCCCGCCACGGTCTCGCCGATCACACAGACCTTGCGTCGCTCGACGATGTCGGCGTCGTTGATGAACCGGCCCCGGCGCATCAGCGGCAGCGACACGAACTGAAAGTCGGGGTAGTCGCCGGCGACCTGGTAGCTGCCGACCTTGCTGCCGTGCTTGACCACGTTGCCGCCGCGGAACCCGCCGAGCATGTTGCGGGGCGCGACGTGGGCGATGCCGTCGAGGTGGCGGAGCGGCTCGATGTCGTTGTTGTCGAACGCGACGTTGCGGTTGGGCGGCAGGCCGGCGTAGGGCTCGGTGGTGCGCTGGCCCCAGACGAACACCGCGTTGGTGGCGAAGCCGGCCATCTTGCGGTTGACGCCCTCGTGCAGCGAGGTGCCGAACGCGACCATCAGCATGAAGATCAGGATCCCGAACAGCACACCGACCGCGGTCAGCGCGGTCCGCAGCTTGTGCCGGGCCAGGCTGGTGATG
>JAYVSF010000139.1:0-3906 GCA_043775605.1 Myxococcales bacterium | reverse complement strand
CGCGATGATCGACGACCGCGGTCGGGAGCCCGGCGGCGCCGGCTCGCTCGAGCGCGAACGCGTCGGCGCGGTTGGACACCACCGCGACGATTTGGGCCGGGGCCAGGGCGCCGGCGGCCTGGGCGGCGAGCAGCGCGCCGAGGTTGGTGCCCTTGCCCGAGACCAGGACGCCGAGGTTCACGGCGTCGCCACGTCGGGATCGCCGACGAACCGGCTGGCCGGGCCGCCGGCGCGCGCCACCAGCCGGCCGACGACGCGGCCGTGCCACGGCGCGAGCGCAGCCACGGCGTCGGCCGCGTGCTCAGGCCCGATCGTGATCAGCATGCCGAGGCCGCCGTTGAAGGTGCGGCGCAGCTCGTCGGTGGCGACCCCGGCCGTGGCGATGAGCCGCAACACGCCGGGCAGGTCCCAGGTCGCCGGATCGAGCTCGACCGCCAGCGTGTCGTCGGCGAAGATCCGCGGCGGGTTCTCGACCAGGCCGCCGCCGGTGATGTGGGCCGCGGCCTTCCACGGCAGCGCGGCCAGGGCCTTGAACGCCGGGGTGTAGATGATGGTCGGGCGCAGCAGCTCGTCGGCGACGGTGGCGCCGCCCAGTTCGGGCGGGGTGGCGTCGAAGGGCAGGGCCAGGACCTCGAGCAGCACCTTGCGGGCCAGCGAGTGGCCGTTGGAGTGCAACCCCGACGACGGCAGGCCGATGACGACGTCGCCGGCGGCCAGATCCTTGCGCGGCCGGATTGCCGACCGATCGACCACGCCGACGCTGAAGCCGGCGAGGTCGTAATCGCCGTCGGCGTAGAGCCCGGGCAGCTCGGCGGTCTCGCCGCCGACCAGCGCGCAGCCGGCCTGGCGGCAGCCCTCGGCGATGCCGGCGATGACCCGGGTCGCGACTTCGACGTCGAGCTTGCCGGCCGCGAAGTAGTCGAGGAAGAACAGCGGGTCGGCGCCGGTCACCAGGACGTCGTTGACGCACATCGCGACCAGGTCGATGCCGACGGTGTCGTGGCGGCCGGTGGCCAGCGCGGTCTTGAGCTTGGTCCCGACCCCGTCGGTGCCCGACACCAGGATCGGCTCGACCAGGCCGGCCGGGATCCGGCACAGCGCCGCGAAGCCGCCGATCCCGCCGAGGACCTCGGGTCGCATCGTGGCCCGGGCCAGCGGCCGGATCCGGTCGATCAGGCGGTTTCCGGCGTCGATGTCGACGCCCGCGTCCTTGTAGGTGATCGCCATCGCCGCGGATGTCGCACGAATCGCCCTGAGGGGAAAGCCTCCGGGCCCGAGGCTGATCGGCGTTCCGGGGGGCCCGGGCGCGCGGGTGGCCCGCCACCCTGGTAGGATCACGTCGTGGTCGCGCCGCGTCTCCGGGTCGACGTCGTGCTGCCGGCGCGCGACGCCGAGGCGACGCTGCCGTCCTTGCTCGAGGCGCTCGCCAGCCGCGACGTCCGGGCGGCGGTGGTGGTCGATCGCGGCTCGACCGACGGCACCGCCGGCCGGGCTCGCGATCGCGGCGCGGTGGTGCTGCGCGCCGCCGGCGGCGGCTACGGCCAGGCCTGTCAGCGCGCGCTCGCGCACTTCGCGGAGTTGCCCGAGCCGCCCGACGTGGTCGCGTTCGTCCCCGGCGACGCCCACCTCCGGCCCGGCGATCTCGGCCGGCTGGTGGCGCCGCTGGCCAGCGTCGACGCCGAGCTGACCCTGGCGGTCCGGCGTGCGCGCGGCGCCCTCCGCGACAAGGTGGTCACCGGCCTCATCCACGCGGTCTATGGCCACCGCATCCACGATCCCAGTCCGGTCCGCGCGATCCGCTACCCGGCGCTGGTCGCGCTCGGCATGAGCGATCGCGGCGACGGCTGGAACGTCGAGATGCTGGTCCGCGCGCTCCGGCTGGGGCTCGGCGTGCTCGAGGTCGATCTCGGCGACGGCGAGCCGATCCGCGGCTCGCGGCTCGGGCCGGCGGCGGCGGCGGCGGCCGGCGGGCGCTCACTGTTCCACATCCTCCGCCACGCGACGGTGCGGTGATGACGCCACGCGAGGGCAGCGGCGAGACCGCGATCGAGCGCCACGCCCGCGACTATCCCGCCGGCGCGATCTTGTTTCGCGAGGGCGAGCCCGGCGACGCGATGTACGTGATCCAGTCCGGCTCGGTCGAGATCCGGCGGATGATCGGCGATCACGAGCGGGTGCTGGCGGTGCTGCCGGCTGGCGAGTTCCTCGGCGAGATGGCGCTGCTCAACGGTCGGCCCCGGACCGCGACCGCGGTGATCCGCGAGCCGTCGCGCCTGCTGGTCATCGACGGCCGCACGTTCGAGGCCATGCTGCGCAGCCGGGTGGAGATCGCGGTCCGCATGATCCGGACCCTGGCCGCCCGCCTCGAGCGCGCCAACCACCAGGTCGAGCTGCTGCTGCTGCCCAACCACAACCACCGCGTCGTCCAGTGCCTGCGCCAGCTGGCCGAGGAGCAGCTCGACGCCGCCGACGGCGGCCTCGAGAACGCGGTCTACATCGCGATCTTGCCGCGCGAGCTCGCCGCCAAGGTCGCGTTGCCCACCCCCGAGGTGGTCGAGATCCTCGAGCGCCTGATCGCCGCCCGCCTGATCGTCACCGCCGACGAGGCCGGCATCGCCGCGCCCGGCCTGGTCATCCCCGAGGTCGGCCGCCTGCTCGAGTTCATCGAGTTCCTCGAGCTGCGCGAGCGCTACGGCGAACCCTGACGCGCGGACGCGGCGACAAATCCGACCGGATCCGAAGCCGACCGGGCGGTCACAGGTCCGGGGGGAGGGCGCCGAGCCCGAGGAGCGCGCGGGCGGCGGCGGGCAGGACGCGGTCGCCGACCATGCGGTGGGTGAGCAGGACCTCGACATCGCGGAGCGCGCGCTGCAACGGGTGGCCGGCGCGAATGGCGGCGCCGCCGGCGTGGTGGAACGCGGCGCGGACGATCGCGGCGCACTGCTCGGCGACGTGGGTCGCGGCCAGGCGAAGCTCGCCGCGCACCGCCGCGGGTGGCGCGCCGGCGCGGGCGGCGGCCTGGGCCCGGCCGGCGACGTCGACGAGGTAGGCGCGGGCGGCGCCGAGCTGGGCGACGAGGCGACCGTGAGCGGCCAGCGCCGTCGACGATGGCGGCTCGCCCGCGCGCCCGCCGGCGCCGGTCAGGCGACGAGCCTCGTGGTCGACGGCGGCGGCGGCGACGCCGAGGCCGCAGGCGGCGATGCCGAGCGCGAGCAGGCCGAACAGCGGCAGCCGGTACAGCGCGCCAGCGGGCCACGGCGTGCGCTCGAACACCGACGCAACGTGGCGCGCGGGCACCCGCGCGTCGGTGACCATCAGGTCGTGGCTGCCGGTGCCGCCGAGGCCGAGGGTGTCCCAGTGATCGTCGATCGCGACCGCGGGGTGATCGATCGGCAGGAAGCAGACGACGTGGCGCGGTCGCTGCGCGTCGTCGACGAGGGCGCCGACCGCGATCCAGTCGGCGTGGCGGCAGCCCGAGCCGTAGGCCCAGCGCCCGCGCAGGCGGAGCGCCGGCCGGTGGTCGTCGCCGCGGTCGGCGCTCGTCGGGTCGTCGGCCGCAGCGCCGGGCTCGATGATCGCGGTGCCGCTCGGCGCGAACACGCCGGACAGGAACGGCGTGCGCGCGCCGCCCCACAGCTCGACGGCGACGTCGCGCTCCAGGTAGGCGGCGAGCAAGGTCGACGTCGACGCGGTCATCACGCACCAGGCGGTGGCGGCGTCGCCGGCGGCCAGTGCGGCCAGGACCTCGACGTAGGCCGGTGCGTCGAGCTCGAGCCCGCCGAGCTCGCGCGGCAGCAGGACCTGGAGGAAGCCCTGCGCCCGCAGCGTGTCGACGACACCCGGCGACAGCCGCCGTGCGGCCTCGTGCTCGGCAGCCCGCGCGGGCAGGTGAGCGGCCAGCTCGTG
>JAYVSF010000138.1:0-13091 GCA_043775605.1 Myxococcales bacterium | reverse complement strand
CGAGCCCGGGCTCGCCGATTGCGTTGCCAACCGTCAACGACTACGCCAGCGTCGCCAGCAGGTCCCGGGCCTCCACCAGCGGCGCCGTCTCGAAGCCATCCTTGATCGCCGCCAGCCGCGGCTCCACCAGCTCGCGGGCGCCGGCGCTGTCGCCGCGACCGGCCCAGAGCCGAGCCAGCTCGACCGCGCAGCGCAGCTCGGACAGCTTGGTGCCCTGGGCGGCCGCGAGCTCGAGCCCGCGCCGGAACGTCCGCTCGGCGGCCTCGTCGGCGCCAGGATCGCGGGCCAGCGTGAACCGGCCCTGCAGCCGTAGCAACTCGGGCAGGTAGTACAGCTCGCCGACGTCCTCGGCCCGGCGCCGGCAGTCGTCGATGCGTGCCAGCGCGGCGTCGAGATCGCCCGCCTCGGCCTCGGCCTCGGCCACCACCGCGCGGTAGAACGACAGGCCGAGCTCGGTGCCGGTGGTCTCGAGCAGCGCGAGGTGCTGCTTGGCGCCGGCCAGATCGCCGACCGCCCAGCACCGGACCACGCCGGCGTAGGCGACGTGGATCGGCAGGCCGTGGCGCTCCGACAGATCGAGCAGCGGCTTCCACAGCTCGTCGATCGCGCCGCGCTCGCCGCGGTCGTGGCGCAGCAGGATGAAGAAGATGTAGGCGATGGCCAGCGACGGGGCGTGGTTGAGCTGGCGGCCCCAGGCGATGATGTCCTGTGCCAGGGCCAGGCTGCGGTCGGGCTGGCCCATGAACCACAGCGCCTCGGCGTACGAGATGCCGGCCCAGATCTTCGAGTCGTGGCCGTAGACGTAGGCGTGGCCGCCGTGGACCGCGGGGTCGTACAGCGCCAGCACCTGATCGAAGTGCTCGGCGGCGACCGCGTAGTCGCCGGCGATCCAGCGCGAGTGGCCGACCGCGGCCAGCGCCATCACCAGCTCGCTCTGGTCGTCGACCTGGCGAGCGTGGGCCAGGAGCCGCACCGCCAGCTCACGGGCCCGCGCGCCGTCGCGGCCGCCCATGTGAAAGAACAGCATCATCGCCCACAGCGTGGTGCCGGTGAACTGCGAGTCGCCGAGCTCCTCGGACAGCGCCTGCGAGCGATCGATCGTCGCCTTCAGCTCCTCGTCGCGCCAGCCCCGGGTCGACATCAGCGACGGGGTGATGAGGCCGTTGAAGCCGAGCTCCATCTCGGCCCGCATCCGCGGGTCGGGCACCGCGTCGAGCCAGCCGATCGCCTCGCGGGCGTGGCGGATCGCGAACGGGTACGACGCGCCCATCAGCGCCGCCAGCGACGCCTTCTGGGCGTAGCCGATGGCCTGCAGCTTCTGCTCGGCGGCAGCGTGGTGCAGGGCCAGCAGATCGGGCCGGCTCGCGACGACGTCGGGGAACTGCTGCTCGAGCACAAGGGCGATGCGGGCGTGGACCTTGTGCTGGCCGCGCTTGAGCATCGACTCGTAGGCGGTGTCGCGGATCAGCGCGTGGCGGAACAGCCAGCTCGGGTTGCGCAGCCGGCGCTTGTGCTGGACCAGGTCGGCGGCGACCAGCTTGTCGAGGTCCTCCTGGACCTGGGCCGGCTCCAGCGACGCCACCGCGCACAAGAGCGGCAGCTCGAACTCGCGGCCGATCGCCGACGCCAGCTGCGCGGTCTCCTTGGCTCGACCGAGGCGATCGAGCCGGGCCATCAGCGACGCCCGCAAGGTCGTCGGGATCGCGATGTCCGACAGCGAGCCGGTCAGCTCGTAGTGGTCGCCCCGGGCGGTCAGCGCGCCGGACTCGACCACCATCCGGGTCAGCTCCTCGACGAACAGCGGCACGCCGTCGGTGCGGTTGACCATCTGCTCGAGCACGCCACCGGGCAGCGAGCGACCGGCGGTGAGCAGCGCGACGATCTGCTCGACCTGGGGCCGGGCCAGGCGGGCGAGCTGGAGCTGCAGCATCCCCGAGGTCGGCCACGGCGGCGAGAACTCGGGCCGGGCGCTGAACATCGCCAGGATCCGACCCGAGCCAGCGGCGGCGACCAGCGCGCCGAGCAGATCGAGCGTCGCGGGGTCGGCCCAGTGCAGGTCCTCGACGAACAGCACCACCGGGGTCTCGACGCTCTGCTCGATGAGCATCGACAGGAAGGCTTCCTGGGTCAGCTCGCGGCGGCGAGCCGGCGACAGGTCGAGCGCGGGATAGCGGTTGCCGAGCGGGACCCCGAGCAGCGGCGCGAACAGCGGGACGACGTCGCCAGGCAGGAAGCCGATCGCGGCCAGCGCGGTCTCGAGCCGATCGAGGCGGGCGCCGGGCTCGACCTCGGTCAGGCCGAACACCCGCTCGAGCATCTCGACGATCGGGTGCAGCGCGCGGTTGCGGGTCTCCTGCGTACAGCGGGCCTCGAGCCAGGTCCGGGCGCCCTCGCCGGCCCGCTGGCTCAGCTCGAGCGCGAGCCGCGACTTGCCGATGCCGGCCTCGCCGGTGATCAGCACGCTGCCGCCGGTGCCGGCGACGACCTGCTGCCAGCGCTCGAACAGCAGCGCCATCTCGCGCTCGCGGCCGATCAGCGGCAGCGGCTGGCTGCCGTCAGCGGTGGGGATGGCCGACGGCGACCGCGCGGTCGCCCGTTCGCTGTCGAGCGCGAACAGCTCGAGCTCGCGGGCCATGCCGTCGATGGCCTGGCTGCCGACCGACGACAGCAAGAAGTGGCTGCGCAGGAGCTGGGCGGTCGCGGCGCTGGCGACGATCACGCCGCGCGGCGCCCGCGCGTTGATCTGGCTGGCGATCATCGGGGTCATGCCGACGATCTGGCCGGAGATCCGGCGCGCCGACTCGTTGGGCCCGTAGGCGATGATGCCGGTGTGGATGCCGATCCGGATGTCGAGCCGGGCGGCGGTCGCCAGGGTCGCGTTGCGCTCGGCGACCGCGGCGCGTATCGCCAGCGCGGCCTTGCCGGCGCGCAGGGCGTCGTCCTCGCGGGCGACCGGATAGCCGAACTCGATGAGCACCTGGTGGCCGAGGCCGCCAACCAGCTGGCCGCGCAACCGCTCGGCGACGTCTCCGCAGATCTGCTGTTGGAGCTGGACCAGCTCGTCGAGATCCTCGAGCTCGACCCCGGCCGACGGCATCAGCGAGCAGCATAGCGCGGTGATCGGCCGGCGCTCGCCCTCGACCAGGCGGGCCCGCTCGCTCGACGGGGTCAGCGCGACCGCGGGCACCACACCGGCGGCGACCCGGGCCGCCTCGGCCGACAGCGCGACGGTCGCGGCCTCGACCCGCGGGTTGCCGCCGCTGGCCTGGGTCGCGGCGATGCCGTCGACCGCGCGGGCCGGCGCGCCGCCCGCCGTGCTCGGGCCCAGCTGGTCGAGCTGCGACACGTCGCAGTCCTCGAGCTCGCGCAGCAGCGTCGCCGCGGTCGCGACCCGCTCCTCGACGTCCTTGACCAGCGCCTTCTGCAGCAGGCGGCCGAGCGGGTGGTGGCGCAGCGCCGCCGGGATCGGCACCGGGTCGGGGCCGATCTGCAGCATCAGGATCACCGCCATCGAGCTGCCCTCGATCGCCGGCTTGCCGGTCAAGGCCTCGAGATAGACCAGGCCCCAGCCGTAGAGGTCGGACTGGGTGGTCGGCGGGTAGCCGCGGACCTGCTCGGGCGCGGTGTAGTGCGGGGTGCCCAGCCACTCGTGCTGTGATGTCAGCTTGGCGTAGCCCTCGCCGCGCGCGCCCTCGGCGATCGCGCCGATGCCGAAGTCGAGGACCAGCGAGTTCCGGCGGGTGCCGGTCGACACCACCATGATGTTGGCGGGCTTGAGATCGCGGTGGACCACGCCGAGGTTGTGGGCGCACGACAGCGCGTCGAGCACCTGCAGCATCAGGTGGCGGGCCTCGCGCGGGTGGAGCGAGCCCTCCTCGGCGATGACCTGGGCCAGGGTCTTGCCGGGGACGAACTGGAACGCGGCGAACGGCTGGCCGTCGTCGGTGGCTCCGGAGTCGACCAGGCCGACGATGTTCGGATGGTGGAGCCGGGCGCAGAGATCCATCTCGCGCTGGAACCGGGCGATGCGGACGTCGCGCTTGTGATCGTCCTCGCCGTGGAAGGTCTGCATGACCTTGATCGCGACCGGGCGGCCGGTGGCGAGCTGGCTCGCCTGGTAGACCGTCCCGAACCCGCCGGCTCCGAGCACCGACTGGATCTCGTAGCGACCTTGGAGGACGGAGCCGATGGACAGTTCGTTGGGGGCGGCGGTCATGACATAGCCTCGGGGAGCCCGCGTGACGCAGCGCGCCCCCCTCGTTCATCGATTGGACGTAGTCAGGGCGGTGGTGTCAAGCCTCGAGGGTGCAAGCCGAGTCCGGACCGCAGGTCTGGACGGGGTTCCTCTCGTTGAGGTCGGCCCCAGCTTCCTGCCGGGTCTGACCGATCGATGAAGAGCCGGGGCCGATTCGTGCCCAGGCTCCAATGGAACCGCGGCCGGACCCGTGGTGTCATACCCATCGTGCGCACCGCCTTGACCCTGGTGTTCGTTTCGTCGCTGTCCGCCCTCGTGCCCGGTCGGGCCGCCGCCGACGTCCTCGAGAGCGCGCTCGGCGAGCCGCTGTACGAGGTCTCGCACGCCGTCGAGGTCACCGTCGTCGACGGGGTGGCGGTCTACAAGGTGCGGCGGGTGTTCGCCAACCCCGGGACGACCGCCGACGAGGCCCGGCTGGACATCGACCTGCCCTACGGCGCCGCCGCCACCGGCCTGCGGATCCGGGCCCGCGAGCAGTGGTTCGAGGGCGAGCTGATGGAGGCCGAGAAGGCGGCGGCGCTCTACCACGAGCTCACCGGCCGCGGCGTATGGAAGCCCAAGGACCCGGCGCTGCTGTACTGGCGGTGGGCCGACAAGCTGGCGCTGCAGGTCTTCCCGGTGCTGCCGGGCGCGACCAGCACGGTCGAGTACACGCTGACGGTGCCGACCCGCTACAGCGGCGGCCGGGTGTTCCTGTCGTACCCGCGGCTGGGCACCGACGCCGCGCCCAACCTCGCGGTGCCGGTGTTCACCATCAAACCGGGCTGGGGCGACGCCACCACCATGGTCAAGGTCGACGGCCTGCGGATGGCGCCCGACACCGCGATCGTCCTCGCCAAGCCAGTCGAGCCGGCCTGGCTGACCGCGATCGTGCACGACGCCAGCGCCAGCTACGTCGACAGTGTGATCGACGTGCCCGACACGGCGCCGGCCCGGGCCACGTTCCAGACCGCGAAGCTCACGCTCGACATCGAGCACACCTACAAGAGCGATCTGCGGATCGCGCTGTACACGCCAGCGGGCGAGCAGGTCGACGTCTTCGACGGCGGCGGCGGCAGCACCAACGACGTCCGCGGCGGCTTCGACGTGACCTTACCGGCCAAGACCACCGGCGTCGGCACCTGGCGGCTGGTGGTGTCGGATCACGTCGCGCTCGACGCCGGGACGCTGGCCGGCTGGTCCTTGCAACTCGGCGCCGGCGTCGGCGTGGTCAAGGTCGCCGCCGCCGACACCCCGGTGTTCATCCCCGACGCGCCCGAGAACGCGTCCGATGGCGGCACCGCGATGATCGAGCTGGCGCCGCCGCGGATCGACGGCCTGGTCGCGCGCCTGGGTCGGGTGATCGCGTCGCCCGACCACGCCTTCGGTCGGCTCGAGGTCGACGTCGCTCCCGAGCTCCGCCCGTTGCCGAAGCGGCCGCAGGTGGTGTTCGTCCTTGACGCCTCGCGCTCGATGGGCGCGGCCGGCCTCGCCGCCGAGCTGGCGGTGGTCCGCGCCTACCTCGGTCACGTCCCCGACGCCGAGGTCGAGGTGGTGCTGTACCGCCGGGTCGCGACCCGCCTGTTCGGCAGCTTCGTCGCCGCCTCCGACCTCGACGCCCGGCTGGCGGCCGCGGCCAAGGCCGGCACGCTGGCGCCCGGCAACGGCAGCGCGCTCGACGACGGCGCCCGGGTCGCCGCCCTCGCCATCGCCGACCGCAAGGGGCCGCGCCGGATCGTGCTGGTGTCCGACGAGCTCCTGCGCGGGCGCTGGACCAACGCCGACGCCCTCACCGCGCTGGCGAAAGCCCCGGCCGACGCGATCGTCCACCTGATCGGCACCGACGTCCGCAGCGGCCTCGATCCGGCGCTGGCCCGCGACGACGCCGACGCGCTGGCGCCGGTGCCCCTGGCCCACCACGGCATCATGGCCAAGCTCGCTGGCCCCGATCGCGCCGGCAAGGATCTCGGCAAGCTGGTGCTCGGGCTGGTCCGCCCGGTGCAGATCGACGGCTTCGCGATCAAGGGCTTCGATCTCAAGGACGGCAAGTACAACGAGACCCTGCCCGACGCGCTGCACGAGGGCGCCGGCCTGCGGCTGGTGGTGCGGGCCAAGGACGCGCCGGCCAAGATCGAGCTGACCGGGATGATCTGGGGCGACGCCTATCGCAAGGTGGTCGGCAGCGACCCGACGTTCTCGAAGGCGGCGGCGGCCTGGGTGTTCTCCGAGGACGATCACGACGAGCTGTCGCACGACGAGATGATGAAGGTCGCGATGATGGGCAAGGCGGTGTCACCGGTGACCTCGTACGTCGCGTTCGAGCCCGGCACCCGGCCGTCGACGGTCGGCCTCGAGCGCATCGGCGGCGGCCTCGGCTCGGGCAGCGGCGCCGGCATGGGCTACGGCGCTGGCGTGGGCACCCACCGCATCTCGCCCGACCCGATGGCGCTGGTCGCCGATGCGGCGAAGCGGTGCGTCGCGCTCCACAAGCCGGCCGCCGGCTGGAAGGTCGACCTGACGATGGAGAGCACCTACGACGAGGTCGTCGACGTGATCGTCGACAGCGGGACCGGCCCGCTGGCCGCGTGCCTGGTCGAGGCGGTCTGGGCCGCCAACCTGACCCCGGCCTACGATCTCGAGCGCGAGACCTTCACTCTCAGCTTCCACTGACGCCGCCCTCGTTCGCCGCCCTGCGCCGCCCCGCGGCCGCCCCCGCAGCCGCGCTTGCGCGGTCGCGCATACGCGAGTATGCTGCTCGTATACGCAGGATCACGGTCACCCTGGACGAGGCCCTGGTCGAGCTGGTCGAAGCCGACGTCTCTGCCGGGCGCGCGCCGTCGGTGAGCGCCTGGGTCGCGAGTGCGATCCGAGCCAAGGCCCAGGCTCGCGCCGAGCTGATCGCGGAGCTGGAAGACCTCGAGCGACGTGACCCGATCACGGCGGACGTCGTCGCTTCGGTGGCCCGGACGCTCGGGCTGCCCAGGGCCACGGTGGCCGGCGCGCTCAAGCGTCCGCGTGCTCGAAGCGAAGCCCGGCGCGCGGCGCGGCCGTGAAGGAGGTCGTCCTCGGGCTGGGAGATCGCCATCAAGCGAGGCCTGGGTCGACTCGATGCGCCTGACGAGCTCGAGGAGGCCGTCGACGCGGCTGGATTCACGAAGCGCCTCGTGACGTTCGCGGACACCCGACGCGTCGGTGCGCTGGCCTCGCATCATCGAGATCCGTTCGATCGAATGCTCGTGGCCCAGGCCCTTGAAGACGGCGTCCCGCTGGTGAGCTGCGATCCGCAGATCGCGCGCTATCAGGTCCAGATCGTCTGGTGATCGTGGCGGTCGCGCCGCGCTCGCCGATAGCCGCGCGGCTACGAGCGGTAGTCGGCGTTGATCGAGACGTACTCGTGCGACAGGTCGCAGGCCAGGAAGCGGGCCTCGTGGCTGCCGGCGGCGAGATCGACGGTGATGGTGTAGCTCGGGGCCTTCATCACCGCGGCCGCCCGGGCCTCGTCGTAGCCGGGCGCGAGCGCGCCCTTCTTGACCACCTCGACGTCGCCGATCGCCAGCCCGAGCTTGCCGGCGTCGATCGGCACGCCGGCGTTGCCGACCGCGCATAGGAGGCGGCCCCAGTTGGGATCGCCGCCGGCGATCGCGGTCTTGACCAGCGGCGAGGTCGCGATGCGGCGGGCGATGGCGGTCGCGGCCCGTACCGACGCGGCGCGCTTGACCACGAGGGTCACGACGTGGTGGACGCCCTCGCCGTCGGTCATGAGCTGGCGGGCCAGGTCGGCCAGGAGCTCGGTCAGGGCCGCCGTGAACTTGCCCTCGGCGGCGCCGGTTAGCACCCCACCGGTGGCGCCCGAGGCCAGCACGGCCAACGTGTCGTTGGTCGAGGTGTCGCCGTCGACCGCGATCGCGTTGAAGGTCGGCGCCACCGCGGCCCGGGTCATGCGGGCCAGGGCGCCCGGCACCACCGCCGCGTCGGTGACCACGAACGTCAGCGTGGTGGCCATGTTGGGCGCGATCATGCCGGCGCCCTTGGTGCAGCCGAGCAGGGTCACCGACGTGCCGCCGAGCTTGACCGTCAGCGACGCGGTCTTGGGCCGGCGATCGGTGGTCAGGATCGCGGTGGCGAAGTCGTCCCAGCCGTCGACCGAGAGCCCGCGGCCGGCGGCGGCGATGCCGCTCTCGACCTTGGCCATCGGCAGCGGCTGACCGATCACGCCGGTCGAGGCCACCAGCAGATCCTGGGGCCGGGCGCCGATCGCGGCCGCCGCCAGCTCGGCCATGCGCGCGGCGTCGGCGTCGCCTTGCTTGCCGGTGCAGGCGTTGGCGTTGCCGGCGTTGACCACCAGCCCGCGCATGCGGCCCCGCGCCTCGCGCAGGCGTCGGGCCGACAGCCGCACCGGCGCCGCCTTGACCCGGTTGCTGGTGAACACGGCGGCAGCGGCGGCCAGGTCGTCGGCGGCGATCAGCCCGACGTCGAGGCCACCCTTCTTCTTGATGCCGGCGGCCACCCCGGCGAAACGGAAGCCACGGACTGTGGTCATCGCCGTCAGTGCGCCGTGATCTCGCTGTCGATCGTCATGTGCATCTTGATCTTCTGGCCCGCGGCCGACATCGCCATGTCCATGGTCATGCCGAAGGTGCCGGCCGGCGCGAACCGCTTGAGGTCGTTGGCGATGGTGCCGTGGACGTCGCCGTCCATCTTGTCGACCTTGATCGAGATGCCGTTCTTCTCGATGGTCTGCGACGGCGCGACCACCCGGCCCTGGACCTTGAAGGTCGCGATCTGGTCCTTCAGCTCGATCAGCTCGAACTGGTTGACGGTGGCCATCTTGACGCCGTTGGCCTCGCCGGCGCGCTTGAACTTCCAGATCGAGCCCTTGCCGACCGCGTCGGCGGGCAGCGGCGCCGCGAACTGCTCGATCGCGTTCTTCATCTGGGCGCCGACCTCGGCCATCGGCCCGGTCAGGCCGTCGACGGTGACGTCGTCGATCTGGCCCGACGGCGACAACCGGAACTTGTAGACCATGTCCTTCATCATCTCGGAGGCCTGGGCCATGGCCTGGGCCATGGGGCCGCTGCCGTCCGCGGTGATCGAGCCGACCTTGACCTCGAAGCGCATCGACCCGGACGGGTCGACGTCGGTGCAGGTCTCGTCCATCGACATCTTGATGGTCGGCATCGGCGGGATCGGCAGGCCGGGCGCCTCCATCCCGAGCTTCATCGTCATGTCGAGGGTGACGTGGGTGCCCTTGTCGACCTGGTACTTCAGCACCGTGCGCGGGGCGACGCCGGCCCCGATCAGCCGGACCTGGTCGGCCGGGAGGTCATCGGCGATCGAGCCCTTGTTCGCCTTCTCGCAGCCGACCGCGAGCACCAGCGCCGAGACCAGGATCAACCCGTGCTTCATGGCCGGGGACCCTGCCACGTCCGCCGCCGGGGCTCAACCGCGATGTTGACCAAGGAGAGTGAAGCGCACGGGCAACGCACGAACGGGCGTTTGCTCCAGACAGACCTCGAACTTCCCCCGTGACCCCGGGGCCCGCAGAGTCATTGTTGATCGCTCGCCAAGGCTCGCTAGTCGCCCGCGGCCTCGGCCTCGTCCTTGCCGTGGCACTTCTTGTACTTCTTGCCCGAGCCGCACGGGCACGGATCGTTGCGGCCGACCTTGGGCCGCTCACGCCGCACGGTCTCGGCCTTGGCCTCGGTTGGCTCGCCGGGCGCGCGCGCGGTCGCCCGGGCGCCGATCGCTCGGGTCCGCTTGCGCGCACCACCGGCCGCGGGCGGCTGCTCCTCGTCGGACTTGCCGGCCGCGCCGGCCTCCACGGTCTGGCGCTGCTTGGCCTGGAGCGCCGGCACCGCCTCGTCGGCACGCTGGTGCTGGACCCGGAACAGCTTGGTCCCGACGTTGGCGCTGATGCGGGTCATCATGTCCTGGAACAGGATGTAGCCCTGCTTCTTGTACTCCTTCTTGGGGTCCTTCTGACCGTAGCCCTGGAGCCCGATGCCCTCGCGCAGGGCGTCCATGGTCTTGAGGTGCTCGATCCACTGATCGTCGATCTCCTCGAGGAAGAACATGCGCGAGAAGTACATGAGCCAGGGCCGCTTGAGCTCGGTCTCGCGCAGGTCGATCCGCTTCTCGACCACCTTCCACGCCGCCGCGGCGACCTCTTCGCGGTTGCCGTGCTCGAGTTCGAACTCGCAGTTGAACTGCTCGATCAGGGCCTCCTCGAGGCCGTCGAGGTCCCACTCGTCGTCGGGCTTGTCGGGTGAGCAATACTGCTGCTGGGCGGCGTCGATCAACTCCTCGGCGAGGTCGTAGATCCGCTCGCGCTGCTGGATGAGCGACTTGGCGACCTTGGCGGTGACCAGGTCGACCAGGGCCTCGCGCTCGCCGTCGAGCTGGCCCTCGAGATCGATCAGCGTGCCGTGCTGGCGCCACACCTCGCGCTGCAGCACCCGCCAGGCCGGTCGGGTGTCGCGGATCGACTCGCCGGCGGCGATCCGGGCGTCGCGGTCCTTGATCGCGCCCACGACCCGATCGATCTGCGCGGCCAGGTCGGCCCGCATCTCGGCGGCGATCTCGGGGATCTTCCAGCCGCCGCTCTCGACGATCTCGGCCGGCGGCGGACCGGGCTTCTTCTTGCCGTCGGCGTCCTCCGACGGCACCGGCGCGTAGCTGCCCTCGAGGATCTGCCGGCGCAGGCCGTAGATCGTCTTGCGCTGCTGGTTCATTACGTCGTCGTACTCGAGGACGTTCTTGCGCTGATCGAAGTTGCGACCCTCGACCTTCTTCTGCGCGCCCTCGATCGACCGGGTCACCATCGGCGACTCGATCGGAGTGTCCTCCTCGAGGCCGAGCCGCTCCATCAGCCCGGCCATTCGGTCGAGGCCGAAGATGCGCAGCAGATCGTCCTCGAGCGACAGGTAGAACCGCGACACGCCGGGATCGCCCTGGCGACCGGCGCGACCGCGCAGCTGGTTGTCGATGCGGCGCGACTCGTGGCGCTCGGTGCCGATGATCTTGAGGCCGCCGGCGGCCAGCACCTCCTTGCGCTCGCCCTCGCACTGGGCCTTGAAGATCGCGAGGTGGTGGGCGAGGCGCTCGTCCTCGTCGAACGCCGGCCGGGTGGCGCCGCGGTACGGGCCCATGCCCTCGCCGTCGTCGCCGTCCTCGGTGGCGCCGCCGTCGCCGCTTGGGGTCGACGTCGCCAGCGGCGCCTGCTCGGCCTTGCTGGCGTCGGCCTCGAACAGGTCGCGCTCGGCGGATACCGCCTCCTTGGCCATGAACTCGGCGTTGCCGCCGAGCAAGATGTCGGTGCCACGACCGGCCATGTTGGTCGAGATCGTGATCGAGCCCTTGCGGCCGGCCTGGGCGACGACGCCGGCCTCCTTCTGGTGCTGCTTGGCGTTGAGCACGTTGAACGGCACGTTCTTGGCGCGCAGCAGCGTGGCCAGGACCTCGGACTTCTCGACCGAGACCGTGCCGACCAGCACCGGCTGACCGCGCTGGTAGCAGTCCTCGATGTCGGTCAGCACCGCCTTGAACTTGCCCTTCTCGTTCTTGTAGACGAGGTCGGGCAGGTCCTTGCGGACGATCGGCTTGTTGGTCGGGATGACCGAGACGTCGAGCTTGTAGATCTGGTGAAACTCCGCAGCTTCGGTGTCGGCGGTGCCGGTCATGCCCGACAGCTTCTTGTACATGCGGAAGTAGTTCTGGAACGTCACCGTCGCCACGGTCACGTTCTCCTCCTCGACGGTCACCCCCTCCTTGGCCTCGATCGCCTGGTGGAGGCCGTCCGACCAGCGCCGGCCCGGCATCTTGCGGCCGGTGAACTCGTCGATGATGACGACCTTGCCGTCCTCGATCAGGTAGTTCACGTCACGCTTGTACAGCGTGTGGGCGCGCAGGGCCTGGGCGACGTGGTGGTTGAGGTGGATGTTCTTGATGTCGTAGAGGTTGTCGACCCCGAGCAGCTTCTCGCACTTCTCGACGCCCTCGTCGGTCAGCATCGCCGAGTGGGCCTTCTCGTCGACTGTGTAGTCGACCTCGCGCTTGAGCCGCGGGATGATCTTGTCGACCTTGCCGTACCAGTCGGCCGAGTCCTCGGGCCGGCCCGAGATGATGAGCGGGGTCCGGGCCTCGTCGATGAGGATCGAGTCGACCTCGTCGACCACCGCGTAGTGCAGGCCGCGCTGGACCAGCCGGTCGGGCTCGTCCTTCATGTTGTCGCGCAGGTAGTCGAAGCCGAACTCGTTGTTCTGGCCGTAGGTGATGTCGCAGCGGTAGTTCTTCTGGCGGTCGGTGTCGTCGAGGCCGTGGACCACGACGCCGGTGGTCAGGCCGAGGAAGCCGTACAGCCGGCCCATCCACTCGGCGTCGCGCCGAGCCAGGTAGTCGTTGACCGTGACCAGGTGGGCGCCCTTGCCGGCCAGCGCGTTCAAGAACAGCGGCAGGGTCGCGACCAGGGTCTTGCCCTCGCCGGTGCGCATCTCGGCGATGCGGCCGCGGTGCAGCACGATGCCGCCGATCATCTGGACGTCGTAGTGGCGCATGTTGAGCGCCCGCTTGCCGCCCTCGCGGACCAGCGCGAACGTCTCGGGCAGGATGTCGTCGAGGCTGGCGCCGTTGGCCAGCTTCTGCTTGAGGTCGCCGGTGATCGCCTTGAGCTCGGCGTCGGTCTTCTGCTCGAGGGCGGGGCCGAGCTCGGCGATGCGCGCCACGAGGGGCTGCATCTTCTTGAGCTCGCGCTGGTTCTTGCTGCCGAAGATCTTCTGGAAGAAGCTCATGAGTATCCCGTCGAGGCTGGGGCCCGGCCGCCGGACCGAAGGTGGCGTGTTCTAGCACGGCCTGCCGTGGC
>JAYVSF010000137.1:0-6131 GCA_043775605.1 Myxococcales bacterium | reverse complement strand
GTCGTCAGCGCCAGCTACGAGCACCCGTCCAACCGCCACGCCGACGATCCCGAGGACCGGCCGTGGCACGTGATGCCCGCCGAGGCCCCTGCGCTGGTGTCGCTGGCCGAGGCGCTGGTCGAGCGCGACCCCACGCGGTTCGTGGCCGGCGAGTCCAACCTCGACTGGCGGCTGCACGTCTGGGAGAAGAACGACTTCCGCGCGCCGTGGACCCAGCACCGGGCGCCGACCAAGCGCGGCTACCTGCCGGCGGCGATGGCCGAGACCGGGGCGGCCCTCGACGACCGCGGGCTGTTGCCTCTCGCGGACGCGCGCGCGCTCGTCGCCGCCGCCACCACCCTCGCACGCGGCGATGGCCGCCAGGTCGGCGATCGCTGGGTGTGGGACGGCGATCGAACCTGGGCCGCGCTGCTGTCCCTGGCCGACGCCGCCGAGGTCGCGGCCGCGCTCGGCCGGCTCGCGATCGTCGACGGGCCGCGCGACGGCGACAAGAACCTGGCGCTGATCGAGCGCTATGGCGAGGGCGCGCTGGCGGTGGTCGGCGGCCGCAAGCGCGCGGACGGCGCGCTCGACGCCAGCTCGCCGTTCCTGCGCGCGACGGTGCTCGGCGTCGAGTCGGCGGCCGGCTTCCGGTTCGTGTGGGACCTGGCCGGCTGGGCCGAGCCGGGCGTCGAAACGTCGCCGGACACCCAGGCCACCGGGCTGTTCGCGGCCTGGGTCACCGCCCACCCGTCGGTCGGCTTCGTCGAGCTGGCCCGGCTGAGCCGCGCGGGCGACGAGGCCGCGGGCACGTTCCTGAGGACCTGGGCCGCGCCCCAGGCCCGCCGGGTGTTCGCCTGGCTCAGGGACGGGCTCGGCGAGGGCGAGGCCAAGGCCGTCTACCAGCAGCTCGGGCTGTCGGCGGCGCTGGTGCCGGCCCACGTCCTCGGCTGCCTCGACCTGTGGGCGGCCGGCGCGGGTGAGAACCCCGACGCCTGGCCGCTGTTCTCGACCGGCAGCGGTCCGAGCCGCGAGTACCACGGGCTGCGGCTGATTGCGGCCCGGCAGCCCGGGGGCGACGACTGGGTCGTCGTGCTCGAGCGGTGTGAGGGCTACGGCCAGTCGTTCGGCGTGCAGCGCTACGTCTACGCCGAGCACCTGCCGTCGGGTCGGCGCGAGGACCTGCGGGTGTCGCGGTTCGCCGTGCTCGCGGGCAGCGAGCTGGAGGCCGACCCGGTGGCGCTGATCGAGCCGGCGGATTACTGGACCAAGATCGACAACGCGCCGCTCCAGCTCGGCAAGGCCCACGCCCTGGTCGCGCACGCGCCGGCCGCGGTGTGGCCCGAGGTTGCGGAGCTACTCGCCGCGCTCGGGTTCACCGGCGGGCCGCTGATCGTCGGCACCGCGTTCGCCCACACCGAGGGGCCGGCCCGCGACGCCGCGCTGCCATCGGCGACGTCGACGTACGCGTCGCTGGCGACGGCGCTGGTGGCCGGGGACGCCAGCGCGTTCTCGCCGGGCGAGTCGAACCTGGCGTGGTCGACGTACGTGCGCGAGGCCGGCGACGAGGACGACGAGAGCGAGGACGACGAGCAGAGCGACGACGCCGACGACGCCGACGACGCGGACGACGGGGACGACGCGGACGACGGGGACGACGCGGACGATGGGACGACGCGGACGACGCCGACGACGCGGACGACGAGAAGTAGCGCGAGCGCGCGGCGAGCCAGCGGTCGAGGTACCATCGCGCCATGGCCGCCTTGGCCCCCGCACCCATGGTCGTCTCGGCCGATCTGGCCGCGCTCCTGGCGATGCGATGCAACCACCCCAACCTGGTGCGCATCCTCGGCGTGCACCACAACTCGGGGGCGGCGCAGCTCATGGTCGAGCATGTGCCGGGGCGCCAGTTGTCGGCGCTGCTCGCGGCCGCCGGCCCCGAGCGGATCGCGGTGACCGAGGCGCTCACCATCGCCCGCGATCTCGCTCGCGCCCTGTTCTTCCTCCACCAGCTCCGCGACGAGCACGGCCGCTCCTTCCAGTTCGTCCACGGCGGCCTCACGCCGGCCAAGATCGTCGTCGGCTTCGACGGCGTGACCCGTCTCGCCGGGCTGGAGCGGCTGGCAGCGACCAGCGGCGTGCCCCTGCCCGATCGCGACTACGCCGCGCCCGAGCAGGTCGCCGCTCCCGACCGCCAGGATCCGCGCAGCGACATCTTCGCGCTCGGCGCGGTCTTGCTGCGGATGATCACCGGCCTGCGACTCAGCGACGGCGCGATCCCGGTGCCGTCGTCGGCCGATCTGCCGCACTGCCCGGGCTCGCTCGAGCCGGTCCTGCGCAAGGCGCTGGCCCGCGATCCGGCCCGCCGCTATGTCACCGCCGAGGAACTGCGCGCCGTCCTCGAGGGCTTCGCCGTCCGCGACGGTCGCAGCCTCGACAGCCTCGAGGTCGGCAAGCTGGTCCGCCGGCTCCTGCCCGAGACGCGCAACGAGCCCGAGGGCCGGGTCATCCCGCCGCGACCGGATCGCAGCATGTGGCGGCACGAGGCCAGCCGGTGGGCGCCGGTCGACTCGCGGCTCGACCTCGGCACCGGCGGCGTCGCCGGGCTGGCCCGGGGCGGCGCGCCGAGTGCCGCGCAGCCCGCGCCCTCGCAGGCGGCGCCCGTGGCCCGCGGGCCGAGCCGGGTCCGGGTCGCCGAGCCCAACCCGCTGGTGCCCGCCGCCGCGGCCGGCGCTACCACCCTCGCCGTGGCCGCGCTCGACGCCGACGGCGAGCCGATGCTGTCGGCCGACGCCGCCGCGGTGCTCGACGAGCTCAGCGCCGATCGCGGCAGCGGCCCCGTGCCCGTCCAGCACCACGGCCCCGGCGGCATGCTCGCCCAGCCTCCCCTCGGCGCCCCCGCGACCGGCTACATGCCGGCGGCCGCGCCGTACCCCGCGCCGTTCGCCAGACCACCGTCGGCGACCGCGCCCCGCCCGCGCGACCACCGGCCCGATCCCGCCAGCGCACCCTATCCCGCGCCGCGCCTCGCCGGCGCACCGGGCCGTGCGCCGCTCGACCCGGCCGCGCCATCGCTCGATCGCTGGCGCTGGCTGCCTACGCGCAGCCTGGCCGGCACGATCGCGCTGCTCCTGCTGGTGTTCGCGGCGGCGGTCGCGATCGCCTACGTCGCCAGCGGCTGAACGAGGACAGGACCACCATCAACACCGGCAGCGCAGTGCCGCGACCGCCGCCGCTGGTGCCGCAGCAGCCCGCGGGCGGCAGCTCGGGCACGGTCGGGGCGTCGGCGCCGGCGTCGCTGGCGGGATCGAGGGCGAGGTCCTGGGCGCAGAAGGGGTTGCCGGCGATGTCGGTGGCGCAGACGCGGTAGGTCAGCGCGGGCTCGTTAGGGACGGTGGCGGTCCAGAGGAATTCGCCGACCCAGCGCATGGGGATGGCGGGGCGGGTGCCGGGGCCGCCGAGCTCGACGACGACGCGGCGCCAGTCGTGGAGGCGGCTGGGGCTCTTGCGATCGTGGATGCGCGCGATGAGCGTGCGGTTGGCGCGGGTGGCGGGGCGCAGGACCTTGATGACGGGGACCGCGGTGTCGGGCGGGTTGGTCGCGGCCGCGAGCTGGACGACGTCGGCCAGGGTGCCATCGCCCTGGCCTTGCACGACGTCGATCCGGCCGTCGTGGTCGAGATCGGCCAGCGCCAGGCCCTGCGTCCCCGGCGTGGCCAGCGCCAGCGCGCCGGCGACCAGCGTGAAGCCGGCGGCGCCGTCGTTGCGCAGCAGGCGATCGGGATCGGTGCGCGAGCCGACGATCAGATCGGCGTCATGATCGGAGTCGACGTCGACGAACGCGATCACGCGATCCTCGACGTCGGCCGGGTTGGCGGCGCCCGGCAACAGCGTGGCCGAGTGGTCGGCGAACCGGCCGTCGCCGTCGTTGATCAGCAGGGTGTCGCGCAGCATCGGGCCATCGTCGACGGTCGCGAGGTCGAGGTCGCCGTCGTTGTCGACGTCCATGGCCTGATAGTCGACGGCGCCGGCGCGCTGGGGCAGGCGGTCGGACGCGTCGGTGAACCGGCCGATGCCGTCGTTACGCCACAGCCGGCCCCCGGTGCAGCGCCGGCAGCTCACCAGCAGATCGAGATCCGCGTCGTCGTCGACGTCGACCAGCTCGAGATCCCACGACGCGCGGATCAGCGTGCCCGGGGTGCGATCGGCGGGCGCGGCGGTGAAGCGCGCGGTGCCGTCGTTGAGCCACAGCCGGACCGGGCCGTCGGCCGTCGACGGCGGCCCGCCCCAGTCGACAAGGGTGAGATCGAGGTCGCCGTCACCGTCGACGTCGCCGAGCTCGGCGTCGCCCAGCGCGACCGGCCCCGCCGGCAGCCGGGTGGCCGACACGTCGTCGTAGACCCCGCCGGGGCCGCGCACGAACAGGCCGCTGGCGGTGCCGTGCGCGCCGCCGACGAAGACGTCGAGGTCGCCGTCGCCGTCGAGATCGCCGACCCGGATCACCCGCGCCAGCCGGCGGGCCGCCGCGCCGAACACGCGGTCGGTGACCTCGGCGAAGTGGGGCCCGGCCTGCGCCCAGTTGCCGAGGTTGCGGAACACCCGCTGCGGCTCGGGGTCGCCGGCCTGCTCGCCGTCGCCGCCGTTGGCGAACAGCAGGTCGACCCAGCCGTCGCCGTCGAGATCGGCCAGCTCGACCTGGTTGGTCCACTGCCCGGTGGCGCCGAGACTGGCGGCGGTCGCGTCGTCCCAGCGCTGGGCCCGCGCGGTGGTGGCGGCCACGGTCAGGGTGGAGATCCACGAGGCCAGACCGAGCCGCATCCCCGGTAGGGTACCAGGTCGCGCGCGCGGCCGAGCCTGCTACGGTCCGCGACCATGACGATCCAAGCTGGCGACTCGTTCCCCTCCGTCACCATCAAGCAGGCCACCTCGTCCGGCCCCCAGGACGTCGATCCGGCTGCCCTGTTCGCAGGCAAGCACGTGATCCTGTTCTCGCTGCCGGGCGCGTTCACCCCGGTCTGCTCCAAGCAGCACCTGCCCGGCTTCGTCGCCCGCTACGACGAGCTGCGCGGCAAGGGCGTCGATCTCATCGCCTGCCTGTCGGTCAACGACGCCCACGTGATGCGGGCCTGGGCCGAGGCCCACGACGCGCTCGACAAGATCGTGATGCTGGCCGACGGCAACGCCGCCCTGACCGGCGCCCTCGGCATCGAGGTCGACCTCAGCGGACCGCACATGGGCGTGCGCGCCCGCCGCGGCCTGATGACGATCAAGAACGGCGTGGTCGAGAGCGTCGAGCTCGAGGCGGCCGGCAAGTTCGAGGTCTCGAGCGCCGACGCCTGCATGCTCAAGCTGTGAAAACGCTGGCACGGGTCGCCGGGCTGGCGCTGGCGCTGCTCGGGTGCGGCCGCCACGACCGCGCCGCCGTCGACGATCCCGCCGCGGGCCGCGAGCCACCCGACCTGGCCGGCCTTGGGGCCGCGCTCGACCGCGACCTCGCCACGCTCGCCGGCGCCGACGATCGGCGGGCAGCCGCCACGGCGCTGATCGACTCCTGGCGGGTGCCGGCGGCGGTGTGGCCGACGCTGGTCACCGAGCGCTTCCGGCCGAACTACCCGGCCTACGCCGACGCCTTCGCGGCCGCGCGCCCGGCGCTCGCCGAGGCGCTGGCCTCGATCCACGGCCCCGTCGACGTCCGCTGGCAGTACGCCGACGATCCGCTGCTCGCCCCCGATCAAGCCCGGCTGCGGATCGCGTTGCCGGTCGGCCGCCCGGGCGCGATCGTCACCGTCGCCGGCCGGCCGCTGTCGCCGGACTTCGTCCACGACGGTCGCCGGTGGCGCGCGCTCACCGGCCTCGATCAGGTGATCGTCCGTCGGCTCGCCGCCCGGATGCCGGCCTGCGTCGCGCCCTACCAGGCCGCAGCGCGCCCGCCGTGCCTGGCGATGTCGGCGCCCGTGATCGACGCCGCGCTCGCCGACGACGCCGCCGAGCTCGAGCGCGCCTGCACCCGCCTGCGGGTCAACGGCTGCGGCGACGAGTAGCGGCGCGCCCTGCGAGGTCGCCGAAGCGCGCTAGAATCGGGCATGTCATCCCGGCTCGCGCTGGCGCTCTCGCTGCTGCCCCTGGCCGCGTGCGGGACGAGCTACACCCTC
>JAYVSF010000136.1:0-8031 GCA_043775605.1 Myxococcales bacterium | reverse complement strand
CCAGTGGCCGCGGGCCGGGCCGCCCTGGCCGCCGCCGGCCAGCGACCAGCGCACGCGGTGAACGCTGGCGCGCTCCAGCCGCATCACCCGCTCGCGATCACGCCGATCGACAGCAGCAGCGCCTGCAGCAGCAGGACGCGGGCGGTCGCGGCCAGCAGTCCGTTCATCGCCGGCCCGGGCTCGGCGCGGGTCAGGGCCCGCACCAGGCCGAGTGCGAGCGGCGCGGTCGCGGCGCCGAGCGCCACCCACGGGCGCCCGCTCAGCGCGAGGCCGACCGGCACCGCGTGGGCCACGGCGAGCAGCCCAGCGTACTCCGCGAGCGCGAAGCCACGGCCGAAGCGCACCGCCAGGGTCCGCTTGCCGACCCGCGCGTCGGTCTCGCGATCGCGCAGGTTGTTGACCACCAGGATCGCGGTGGCGATCGCGCCGACCGGGACCGAGAGCCACAGGGCCAGCGCGGTCACCGCACCGCCGGCGACGTAGGTGGTGCCGCCGACCGCGACCGCGCCGAAGAACCCGAACACGAACGGATCGCCGAGACCGTGGTAGCCGAGCGGCCACGGTCCGCCAGTGTACAGCACGCCGGCGGCGATCGAGGCTACGCCGATCGCGATCACCGGCCAGCCGCCGACCGCGGCGAGGTAGGCGCCGACCGCGACCGCCGCCGCAAAGGTCGCGATCATCGCGGCCCGCATCGCCCGCGCCGTGATCAACCCGGCGGCGACCGCGCGCACCGGCCCCTTGCGGTCGGGCGTGTCGGCGCCCTTTTCCGCGTCGAAGACGTCGTTGGCAAAGTTGGTGGCGATCTGGATGAGCAGCGCGCCGACCAGCGCGGCCACCGCCGGCCCCCATGCGACCGCGCCCCCGGCGTGCGCGCAGGCCACGCCGACCACCACCGGCGCCACCGCCGCCGGCAGCGTGCGCAGCCGCGCCGCCGCCAGCCACACCCGCCCCGTCGACGGGGCCAGCCCGAGCTCGCGCTCCGCCGCGACCGTCACGGGAAGCGCCGGAACTTCTTGAAGTTGGGCTTGCGCTTGGCCAGGAACGCGTCCTTGCCCTCCTTGCCCTCCTCGCTCATGTAGTAGAGCAGCGTCGCCGAGCCGGCCAGATCCTGGAGCCCGGCCTGGCCGTCGCAGTCGGCGTTGAGCGCGCTCTTCAGGAAGCGCAGCGCCATCGGCGACAGCTCGAGCATCTCGCGGCACCACTGCACGGTCTCGCGCTCGAGCTCGGCCAGCGGCACGACCTTGTTGACCAGGCCCATGGCCAGGGCCTCGTCGGCGCCGTACTGCCGGCACAGGAACCAGATCTCTCGCGCCTTCTTCTGGCCGACGATGCGGGCCAGGTAGGAGCTGCCGAAGCCGGCGTCGAAGCTGCCGACCCGCGGCCCGGTCTGGCCGAAGCGCGCGTTGTCGGCGGCGATGGTCAGATCACAGACCACATGCAGGACGTGGCCGCCGCCGATCGCGTAGCCGGCGACCGCGGCGACCACCGGCTTGGGCAGGCCGCGGATGCGGCGCTGGAGATCGAGCACGTTGAGCCGGGGCACGCCGTCCTGGCCGACGTAGCCGCCGTCGCCGCGGACCCGCTGATCGCCGCCCGAGCAGAACGCGTCGGGGCCCTCGCCGGTGAGGATGACGACGCCGATGTCGCTGTCGTCGCGGGCGTCGTCGAACGCGCGGATCAGCTCGGTCACGGTCTGCGGCCGGAACGCGTTGCGGACCTCGGGCCGGTTGATCGTCACCCGGGCGATGCCCTCGTCCGCCTTCTCGTACCGTATGTCCTCGTAGCCGGGCAGGCCGGTCCAGGTGACGTCGCTGGGCAGGATGGTCGTGGTCGTCGTCGTCATCGGGGCACTCCGAGGTGGGCGAGGGCGGTGGCCCGCACGGTGCGAGCGCTGTCGGGCGTGACCGGGGCGTGGATCACGGCCGCGGTGCCAGAGGTGAGGGCGCGGGCGAGGGCGTCGGCGACCGCGCGCGGACCGTCGGCGCGGGTGGCGGCGAGGCCGAAGCCGACGGCGATCGCGACCGGGTCGAGCCCGGGCGGCGTGAGCCACAGACGCTCGAGCGCGCCGGCCGGGACCGCGCGCGCCACCGGTAGCTCGTCGAAGATCCGGCCGCCGCCGTTGTCGATGACGACGATCGCCAGCGGCAGGCCGCGCGCGCAGGCCAGGCTGCCGGCGTCGTGGGCGAAGCTGACGTCGCCGAGGATCAGCACGGTCGGTCGACCGCTGGCCGCGGCCCCGGCGGCCCCGGCGATGAGGCCGTCGATGCCGGCGGCGCCGCGCTGGGTCAGCACCCGCAGGTCGCGGCCACCATCGGCGACCTCGTCGGCCACCCGCACCGGCAGGCTGTTGCCGAGCACGAGCTGACCGCCGGTCGGCACCGCGGCGATCGCGGCCGCCACCACCGCGCCCTCGGCTGCCGTCGGGCCAGCGTCGGCGAGGGCCGCGGTCATCGCCGCGCCGGCCGCGCGATCGGCGGCTCGCCACGCCGCGGCGAAGGTGGTGGTCGCGGTCGTGGGTCCGACGGTTGCGCGGGCTGCGGCCAGGTGCTCGCCCAGCCGGGCCAGGGTGTCGCCGACGTCGCCGATCAACAGGTGGTCGGCGGTCGAGTCGCCGTCGGGCCAGCCGTGGTCGGCGATGATCACCCGCTGCACCGGCCGGCGCGCCAGCAGGGCCGGCCAGGCCATGGCCACCGGCTCGCCGCCGAGCTGGATCACCAGGTCGGGTCCGAGCGCGGCCAGCGCGTCGGCACCGGCGCTGACCGTCGCGGCCGCGACCAGGCCGAATCGATCGATCGCGACCACGTCGGCGGGGCGGGGCGTGAACCGGAGCTGGCTGCCGGCCTCGGCCAGGATCGGGAAGCCAGCGCGGCGGGCCAGCTCGAACACCTGCGCGCGGTGGTCGCGCCAGCCGACCGGCCCAGCGGTGGCGACGATCAGCCCACGCCGGCAGCCGGCGATCGCGGCGGCCACCGGATCGAGCGCAGTGTCCGGAACCCGGACATTACCGCCGGCCGGCCGCGGGCCATGCCCGGCCAGCGTGCGGACCAGCGCGACGGCCGCGTGCTCGGCCGCGGTGGTCGCCGGCCCCGGCTCGAGCGGCTTGCGCAGCGGGACGTCGACGTGGACCGGCCCCGGCCAAGGGCCGCACGCGGCCGCGACCGCCTGCACCATCTTGCGCCGCAGCGCGCGCAGGGCCAGCGCCGAGCCGTCGGGCGGGCCGAGATCATCGAACCGGCGGACGAAGCGGCCGAACAGGTGGTGCTGATCGATGGTCTGGCTGGCGCCGGCGCCGTGCAACTCGGGCGGGCGATCGGCCGACAGGATGATCAGCGGCAGCCCGGTCAGCGAGGCCTCGATCACCGCCGGCAGGTAGTGGGCGGGCGCGGTGCCCGAGGTGCACACCAGCGCGATCGGCCGGCCGCTGGCCCGGGCCAGGCCGAGCGCGAAGAAGCCGCCGCTGCGCTCGTCGATGATCACGTGCAGGCGGGCCGGGCCGGCGGCCAGGGCCAGCGCCAGCGGCGTCGAGCGCGAGCCCGGGCTCACGACGACGTCACCGACCCCGGCGTCGGTCAGGCTGGCCACGATCAGCTCGGCCCACGCCGCCTGGATCACCGCGCTCACCGCGGGGCCTCCAGCCCGAGCGCGCCCGACAGCGCCCGCAGCTTGACCTCGGTCTCGGCCAGCTCGGCCAGCGCGTCCGAATCCCGGACGATGCCGGCGCCGGCGTACAGGGTCGCGCTGGCCCCGGCCAGGACCCCGGACCGGATCGCCACCGTCAGCTCGCCGTCGCCGTCCGCGTCGAACCAGCCGACCGGCGCCGCGTACCAGCCGCGATCGGGTTCGCGGGCGGCGATCCGCGCCACCGCCGCCGCGGTCGGGGTGCCACCGACCGCCGGGGTCGGGTGCAGCGCCGCGGCCAGCGCGAGCACGTGATCGGGCTGGCGCAGCACGCCCCGGATCGGCGAATGCAGATGGAGCACGTGCCGCAAGGCCCGCACGCCAGGCGTCGCCGGCACCGTGAGCTGCTCGCAGCGCGGGGCCAGCGCGCCCTCGATCGCGCGCACCACCAGCTCGTGCTCGCCACGATCCTTGGCGCTGGCCAGCAGCCGGGCCCGCAGCTCGTCGTCGTCGCCGGTCCGGGCCAGCGAGCCGGCCAGGGCCTCGGTCTCGACCACCCGGCCGAGGCGGCGGATCAGCCGCTCGGGGCTGGCGCCGACCAGCGCGATCCGGCGCCGGCGCAGGCCGAAGCGCGTGCAGTCAGGGTGGTGGCGGGCCAGCGCGATCAGCACCGCCGCCGGATCGACGACGTCGGCGAGGTCGAGCTCGCGGGCGCGGGCCGCGACCACCTTGCGCACCGAACCGTCGACGATCGCGGCGCGGATCTCGTCGACGTACGCGATCCACTCGGGCGCCGGCGGCTCGCGGGTGGCGCGGACCCGGGCCCGCGGTGACGGCAGCGGCGCGGCGAGCGCGGCTAGCGCGGCGGCGTGCTCGGCCTGCCAGCGGCCGTGGTCCCTGGCCTCGGCCGGCGACACCGTGAGGCTCAGGGTCGCGACCGCGCCGCGTCGGGTGTAGCGCCAGCGCGGCCAGGTGAACCAGGCGTCGCCGAAGCTGCCACGGGCGGCGCGCGCGCCGGCGCCGGCGACGAACGCCAGGCCACCGAACAGCCGCGGCGCCGGGCCGTCGCCGACCATGACCGCACGGGCCAGGAGCGCGCCACCGTCGCGGGCGGCGTCGGCGAACCGATCGGCCCCGACCGCGGTGACCTCGGCCGCGGTGCCAACCCCGGCGATCGCCAGGTCGCCATCGCGCGGCTCCCACAGCACCGCGTCGCTGTCGAGGTCCAGGTGCCAGAGCCCGGCGGCGGCGGCCACCGGCGCCGGCAACGCGATCACCGCCAGCGCCCCGGCCGGCAACCGCGCGGTCTGGTCGAGCCCGCGCTCGAGCGCCGCCGACGGTCTCACCGCCAGCGCCGGCGTCGCCAGCGCGCCCAGCCCGGTCGCCGGCGCGCTCACGTGCCGCTCCTCGCCGGCGTCCCGAGGTAGAGGTTGCAGACCCCGAAGGTCAGCGGCACCACCTCGAGCACCGCCAGGCCGGCCGCCTTCATCATGTCGGCGAACTCGGCCGCTGGCGGAAACGCGGCGATCGACGACTGCAGGTAGCGATACTCGCGCGCGCCCGACAGCAGCGCGCCGACCCGCGGCACCACCTGGCGGATGTGGAAGCGGGCCAGCGGCGCCATCAGGCCGCCCTTGGGCTCGCCCAGCTCGAGGATCGCGACCCGCCCGCCGGGCCGGCACACCCGGGTCATCTCGCGCAGGCCGGCGGCGCGATCGGGCACGTTGCGGATGCCGAACGCGATGGTCACGCCGTCGAACGTGCCGTCGGGGAAGTCGAGGGCCTGGGCGTCGCCGAGGGTGAGTCGGACCCGGTCGGCCAGCGCGCGCAGCTTCTTGCCGCCGACCTCGATCATCTTCGCCGACGGATCGACGCCGATCACCTCGGCCTGCGGATGGCGACGGGCGATCGCGATCGCGAGATCGCCGGTGCCGGTGGCGACGTCGAGGACCTTGCTCGCGCCCTCGGGCAGGGCCAGCGCGGCCACGGTCCGCCGGCGCCAGCGGCGGTCGACGCCGAACGACATGACCCGGTTGAGCAGGTCGTAGCGACGGGCGATGCGATCGAACATCGCACCCGAGCCCGGGGCCGGCGCCGGCGCGGTGGCGGTGAGCGCGGTCGTCATCGCTAGCGCTCCCGGCTGTCGGTGGCGAGGGCCACGGTGATCAGCGCCTGCCGGGCCGGTCCGTCGGCGATCGGCGCCAGGGCGGCGATGGCGCGCGCGATCCGTTCGCTCGCGGTCCGGCGGGCGTCGGCCAAGGCGCCCGAGCCGACGATCCGCTCGGTGATCGCTCGGTGACGGGCCGCGGTCATCGCGTCGGCGAGGTCGCCGTCGCCGCCGTCGTCGCCGGGCCGGTCGGCGATGGCCTCGGCCACAAGCGGCGCCAGCCGGTCGTCGCGCTCGAGCGCAAGCAGGAGCGGGTAGGTCAGCTTGCCCTCGCGCAGGTCGGCGTACAGGCCCTTGCCGGTCACGGTCGCGTCGCCGACGAAGTCGAGGCAATCGTCGACGATCTGGAAGCCGACGCCGAGCTCGGCGCCGAACGTGACCAGCGCGTCGACCTGCTCGTCGGGTGCGCCGCCGGCCCAGCCGCCGGCCCGCATCGCCCACCGGAACAGGGCCGCGGTCTTGCCGGTGGCGACCCGGAAGTAGTCATCGACGTCGCCGTGCAGCTGGCCGCGCCGCTCGAGCTGCAGCGACTCGGCCAGGATCATCTCTTCGATGATCGCGAGCATGTCGTCGAGCAGCGCGGGCGCGCCGACCGTGCGGATCCGGCGCAGCGCCTCGACCAGCAGCCAGTCGCCGGCGAACACCGCGGCCGCGTTGCCGTAGATCGTGCGCGCGGTCGGCTGGCCACGGCGGAGGTCGGCGACGTCGACCACGTCGTCGTGGAGCAAGGTCGCTGTGTGGACCAGCTCGACCGCGACCGCGAGCTGGCGGGCCCCGTCGCCGAACCCGGTCCCGACCTTGGCCGCGAGGGCCACGCACATCGGTCGCAGGTGCTTGCCGCCGAGATCGAGCAGGTGGTGGGCGGCCTGCTGCACCGCGCGGACGCCACGCGGCACCGCTGCCAGGTCATGCTCGAAGTCCCGCAGCTCGGCGGCGATCCAGCGCTCGAGCTCCAGCAGGCGGCCGGCCAGCTCGGTCAGTCCGCGGTGGCCGGCGACCACGGCCAGGCGGCCGGGAATCGGAGCGACGTGCAGGTGCGCAGGGGCGAGGTGAGGGACGGGGACAGCGACCGGCATACAGGCTCCTTCGGCGACCCGGCTAAGATGACATCAGACATTTCAAAGAAACATGAAATGTGATGACGACCGTGAACTTTCTTCGGAACCGTGAGTCCTGCCAGCGAGATCACTCCATTGACCGTTGGAAGCATTGGTAAGTGCTGGTGAGGCCGGCTCGATCCGGCCCGCGCCGAGTGGTGGCGGCCCGGCGGCTACCCCGCATCACCCCGACCCACGACAGGTCGACGTGTAGGTTTCCTGCCGTGCTCGGCTACCCTGTTCCGGTGACCCGACCTCGCCAGGTCCGCGACCCTCGCGTCGTGGCCCGTTGCCGGGTCGAGTTCGAGCGGCTCGACTGCCGGATCGTGGCCGAGAGCGAGGACCTGTCCCGCCGCGGCCTGTTCGTCCGCACCGACGAACTGCTGCCGGTCGGTGCGGTCGTGGTCACCGACCTGACCCTGCCCGACGGCGCGCGGTTCCGGGTCTCGGCGCGCGTCGCTCATCTCCTGCCGCCGTCGTCCGCCCGCGCCCTCGGGCGGCACGTCGGCATGGGCCTCGAGTTCATCGACAGCGGCGACGGCAGCGTCGAGGCCCTGGCCTTCTATCTCGAGGATCTCATCCACGGCCTCGCGCCGGCGCCGGTCACCATGCCCGGCCAGTTCGGCGCGCTGATCATCGAGCCGAGCGCGCCGCTGCGTCACCGGATCGCCGCGGCCCTCGAGGAGGCCGGCTTCGTGGTCGAGGTCTGGGCCAGCAGCGCCGACGCGCTGCGCACGGTGACCGCGCACGTCCCCGACGTCGTGGTGGCCGCGGTCCGGATGCCGGGGCTCGACGGGCTCGCGCTGCTGCGGACCCTGGCCGCCAGCCCGGCGTTGGCCTCGGTGCCGGTGGTGCTGACCTCCGACGATCCGTCCGATCTGCTGCGGCTCGAGGCCTTCCGGCTCGGCGCCGCCGACTACCTCACCAAGCCGTTCCACGAGGAGGAGTTGGTCATCCGGGTCCGGCGGGTGGCGCTCGGCGCGGCCAGGGGCTCGGAGCGCGACACCACGCTGCACGGCAGCCTGCGCGACCTCTCCGCGGCCACGCTGCTGTCGCTGCTCGAGTTCGAGCGCAAGTCGGGCATCGCGCTGATCCGTGCGCCGGGCCACCTGGCCCGGCTGTTCGTCGTCGCCGGCCGCGTGGTCA